>NZ_JPUW01000002.1:0-121617 GCF_000743635.1 Lysinibacillus sp. BF-4
TGTTGCCTAGCGATGTTCTACTCTCGCAGGGGCTAACCCCAACTACCATCGACGCTAAAGAGCTTAACTGCCGTGTTCGGGATGGGAACGGGTGTGACCTCTTTGCCGTAGTCACTAGACATTGTCTCAAGGACAAAACCTATTGTATATCGTAATTCATTTTAATGCAATACTTTTTATAAAAAAAATTAAAATTGTTTTTTAACCATGCACTTTATTCAGTGTTTGCGCGAGGTTTAGAACATTTTCTATTGTTGTATATGCGCCTGTAGAAATACGAAAGAAGCGCCTAGTCGACTCCTTTTCATAGCCCATAGCCTGTACTGCCTTTGTACCATCTTCATTAAATATATCACATGCGCTACCTGTTGAAATAGCGAAGCCATATTGATTAGCACTTAACATTATATATTGCCCTTCAAACTTTTCACTAATCACACCATAAATCGAAGGCAATTGATTTGTACTTGTAAGTACTGTGAAGTCTGCTGTGAGATTAGCTATAAAATAATCACGTAGCTGTTGCTGATACTTTATATCATAGGTAAATAATTGCACAGCACGAGCAAAGGCAATAATTGCTGGTGTATCTAATGTACCTCCACGCAATCCACGCTCATGAGTAACACCTGGCATTAAGGAAGTTACTTTTATCCGTGGATTTAAATAGATGGCGCCACATCCTTTAGGACCGCCAATTTTATGGGCAGAAATTGTCATCGCGTCTAGTCCAGCAGGAATGGTTATTTTGCCAAAAGATTGCACACAGTCACAATGCACCAACACACTTCTTTCTGTTGCAAGCTGTATAATTTCCTTAATAGGCTGTACTGCTCCCGTTTCAGAATTCACCTGTTGAATCGAAATCAATGCGGTATTGTGTGTAATAGCTGCCTCTAGTTCTATTAATGACACGCTACCATTTTGCTGTAAAGGCAATTTTGTAATCGTATATCCTTCACGCTGTAAAATATTCATAGCCGCATGAACAGATGTATGCTCTGCCTGAGTTGTAATAATATGACGCTTTCCGCTCGCGCGCGCTAAGCTAACAATAGTTATAATATTTCCTTCTGTACCGCTCCCCGTAAATATCACGCCATCTGTACTTACCCCTAATTTTGCAGCAATTATTTTACGTGCTGTTGCCACACAATCTTTTGCCCGGCTCCCTTCATCATGCAAGCTTGAGGCATTACCGTATATGTTACGTGCTGTTTGTGCATAAATGTCAATAACCTCTTCGCTCATTGGTGTTGTTGCTGCATAGTCAAAATAAATCACCGCTTGCACCTCCTCTTGTATTATCTATTTTTTTATGTAAAAATTATGTGACAAGACATGTGTCAATATATTATTTAGCATAACGTATTTTCACTGAAAATGTTACAAGATTTTATTTAAGAAAGGACTACTCATATGAATGTAATTAAGCTCGACCTTCTATTAAAACAATTTTTTAATGAAGATATTGGTGACGGGGATTTATCAAGTGAGTTTTTATTTTCACCAAATGATCTAGGTAGCTTTACTTTTTTTGCAAAAGATGATGGTATTTTTTGCGGTGAACAAATTATTATGCGCGGCTTTCGTTTATTAGATCCCAGTATCCGCATTATTTCATGTAAGCGGGATGGTGACACGATTCGTTATGGCGATACGATTGCAGTTATTAACGGCCCACTCCCTGTGCTATTAACAGGCGAGCGCGTCATTTTAAATTTAGTACAGCGCATGTGCGCCATTGCTACAATGGCAAAGCGAGCTATGAATGAAACCGCAGGTACTGCTGCGCGCGTTTGTGATACACGTAAAACGATGCCAGGCTTACGTATGCTTGATAAATATGCTGTGCGGGTTGGTGGGGCTTTTAACCATCGTAGCGGACTTTATGATGCTATTATGCTAAAAGATAATCATATCGCCTTTGCAGGTGGCATTACGCGTGCCGTTAGTTTAGCGCGCGCTCGTGTAGGTCATACCGTTAAAATCGAAGTCGAAATTGAAACTAAAGCACAATTAGAAGAAGCGATTGCTGCACAAGCAGATATTATTATGTTTGATAACTGCTCTCCTGAGACAATTAAGGAGTGGTTGCCGCTTGTACCTGAGCATATCGCTACAGAGGCATCAGGTGGCATTACGATTGATACCATCGCAGCTTATGCAGCCTCGGGTGTAGCATGGATTTCATTAGGTGCATTAACCCACTCTGTAGAAGCATTTGATATTAGTGCATTAGTAGAATCGAAAGGGGCAATTCAAGTTGGCAATTCCTGAATTACTACAAACTACAACATTACCAAATCATTACCGTGACCTATCAGTAGAAGAAATGACTCTGCGCATCACACAGATTAAAGCACAACTAGGTGACGCTCTTTTTATCCCAGGCCATCATTACCAAAAAGATGAGGTCATTCAATTTGCAGATGTAGCAGGCGACTCGCTACAACTTGCACAGCTCTGTGAAAGTAATACAAAAGCTAAGCATATTGTTTTTTGCGGTGTGCACTTTATGGCAGAGACCGCGGACATGCTCACTACAAATGAGCAAGCCGTCTATTTGCCTGATATGCGTGCAGGCTGCTCTATGGCTGATATGGCAGACATCTATCAAACAGAAGCAGCATGGCCTATTTTGCAACAACTTTTTGGTGATACGATTTTGCCATTAACCTACGTTAACTCTACAGCTGCGATTAAATCATTTGTTGGCACACACGGAGGAGCTTGTGTTACTTCTTCTAATGCTAAAAAGATGGTGGCGTGGGCACTCACGCAAAAAGAGCGTATTTTCTTTTTACCTGATCAGCATCTTGGTCGTAATACAGCCTTTGATTTAGGCATACCTTTAGAAGCAATGGCGGTATGGAATCCACAAACCAATACACTAGAAACAGACCAAGACCCTGCAACAATTAAGGTTATTTTATGGAAGGGCCATTGTTCTGTACATGAGGGCTTCTCAACAGCACAAATTGACCATGTTAGAGAAACACACCCTACTATGCGAGTAATTGTACACCCTGAGTGTAGTCGTGAGGTTGTAGCAGCAAGCGACGACGCAGGCTCGACAAAATATATCATTGATAAAATTGAAGCGGCACCTGCAGGTTCGCAGTGGGCAATTGGTACAGAAATGAATCTTGTCAACCGACTTATTGCGCAGCACCCTGACAAAAAAATCATTTCACTCAATCCTTATATGTGCCCTTGCCTAACAATGAATCGCATTGACCTTGCACACTTATTATGGTCACTTGAAAGCATTGTCGCAGGTACACCTCAAAATCAAATTACTGTGGATGCTCATACTACAAAGCAGGCTAAACTTGCCTTAACACGTATGCTTGAGCGCGTCTAAAGTAAAAGCAGGTCATGTAACGTCACATGGCCTGCTTTTTTTACATATTTGCATCTGTTATTGCTGGCACTGTAATCTCTTTTACACAAGCTATAGGTGAAAGTGCTGTAATACATTTAATTAATGCGACCATATCTTGCACAGGGATACGCGTACCTTCATAAGCTGCTATCGCCGCTTCAGCACCTGCTTCAAAAGGTATTTCTGCAGCTAGCTCACCAGGGTTAATACAAGTAACAGCAATACTATCCTCGCGCACATGCTCTCGGAGAGCCTCTGCTATACCGCGTACCGCATATTTAGAAGCTACAAACGTTACTTGCTTATTGTTAGCGCCATTTAAACCAGCTGTTGACCCAATAAAAATAAATTTACCCGCTACTGCACGGCGTACATGAGGTAATAATGCTTGGCAATACGTAATAGCTGATGTGACATTACTGCTAATCATTGTTGCAATAAAAGCAGGGTTGTCCGCGTCGAAGGTATAATCGTCCTCAAAACCTCGTTCTTCCCAAATGCCCACATTATAAATCACAACATCAATGGCCTGTTGCCCTAACGCTTGCTTTAATGTACTAATCCCATGCTGTGTTGCCATATCTATTGGTAACCAGTGTCTTATGACGCCATCTGTTAACGACAAACTTGCTGGCTTTGAGCGCGCAATTAGCCATACGGTATCTCCCTTACTAGGCAATCCTTTTGCAAAGGCATCTCCTAATCCCTTGCTTGCACCAATAATTAAATATGCTGTCATTTACTTCACCTCTGCTCTAGCATAGCGACTAACTGCTACATTAGGTACTAGACATTAGGCTGAAATGCAAAAAAGCAACTTACAGCGCCTCCCGTAAGTTGCTTTACTATGTAATTGATTAGATCATCCCCCTGGAATCATTAACCAACCGTAAAATGCTTGCCCCCTGGCGCCCATTTCACTTTTACTGCGACCTAATGATTTGACCACCTTGCCAAACCCTTAAGCTATAGAACCCCCATACCCCAATTTATGCAAGCACTGAAGCAAGAACTGCTTTTTGTGCATGTAAACGATTTTCAGCTTGTTCAAAAATATATGAATTTGGACCATCAATTACAGATGTCGCTACCTCTTCCTCGCGGTGTGCTGGTAAGCAATGTAAGAACATGTAATCTGGCTTGGCATGCGCTACAAGTGCATCATTAATTTGATACGCCTTAAAGTCTTCTAAGCGCTTCGCAGCTTCTTCTTCCTGCCCCATTGATGTCCAAACATCAGCATAAATCACATCAGCATTCGTTGCAGCTGCTACTGGATCATGTGTTGTAGTTACTGTACTGCCATTAGCTTTAGCAATTGCCTGTGCTTTAGCCATAATAGTCGCATCACACTCATAACCTGGTGGTGTGGCTACTACAATATCAGCACCAACATGTGCGGCTCCTACAACTAATGAGTGAGCTACGTTATTACCATCACCAACATAAGCAATTTTTAAGCCTTTGAGTTCGCCTTTATTTTCGGCGATTGTCTCTAAATCAGCTAATGCCTGACAAGGATGATAAATATCAGTTAAGCCATTAATGACAGGAATGTTAGCATGCTCAGCTAATTCCTTAACCATTTCATGAGAATTAGCGCGAATCATAATACCATCAAGGTAGCCAGATAATACGTGAGCCGTGTCATAAATTGACTCCCCACGTCCGATTTGTAAGTCACGTGCGTGCATATACATGCCCTTACCACCTAGCTGATTCATACCAACTTCAAATGAAATACGTGTACGTGTCGAGTGCTTTTCGAAAATCATACCTAGTGTTTTACCTTCTAAAAGGGTTGGGCACTTGCCAGCCTTTGTAATAATTTTTAATTGCGTTGCAAGGTCTACTAAGCCTTGTACTTCTTCACTCGTGTAATCGAGTAGTGTTAATAAATCTTTGCCTTGTAGGCTCGTCACTAATTTTAGTTGTACTTCTTCTAACAATTTCATTGCGCTCTCTCCTTGTTACTTGCTGTTAATCACAGTATATCAATGTATAAATATTAAGTCAACTGAATTTTTATGTTTTATCAGAAAATAAAAAAAAGGTAAAGTCCAACGTGGACTCTACCTTATAAATTAGTTAAATGTAATCTCATTTACTTTATCGCGATCTAAGCGTTTAATTACTTCTACTACTAATTTTACAGCATTATTATAATCTTCACGGTGTAAAATGCTTGCATGTGAATGAATATAACGAGTTGCTACAGTAATAGCCATAGCAGGTACACCATTTTGTGTAATATGAATAGAGCCCGCATCTGTACCGCCACCTGACATCGCATCATATTGGAATGGGATGTTAAGTTCTTCTGCTGTATCTACCACAAAATCACGTAAACCTTTATGTGATACTAATGAAGCATCATACACAATGATTTGTGGTCCTTTACCAATTTCGCTTGTCGAATCTTTAGCAGATACACCAGGTGTATCACCTGCAACACCTACGTCAACAGCAAAACCGATATCAGGATTGATTTTATGCGTTGCTGTTTTTGCTCCGCGTAGGCCTACTTCTTCTTGCACATTACCTACACTATAAATAATATTTGGGTGTGATTCGTTTTCAAATGCACGCATCACGTCAATCGCAATCGCACAGCCAATACGATTATCCCACGCTTTAGCTAATAAATAATTTTCATTTTGCATAATATTAAATTCGAAGTACGGTGTAATCATATCGCCAGGTGCAATACCCGCTTGCTCAGCTTCTTCTTTAGAAGCTACACCTACATCAATAAACATATCTTTAATATCTACCACTTTATTACGCTCTGCTGCTGGTAAAATATGCGGCGGCTTTGAGCCAATTACACCGATAATTTCCTTACCTTTACGCGTTGTAATTGTAACACGTTGCGCTAGCATTACTTGGCTCCACCAACCACCAACTGTTTGGAACTTCACAAAGCCCTTGTCGTCAATACGCGTTACCATAAAGCCTACCTCATCAAGGTGACCGGCTACCATAATTTTAGGACCGTTTTCATCGCCTACTTTTTTTGCAATAAGGCTACCTAAGCCATCCAATTCAATTTCGTCAGCTACTGGTGCTAAGTACTTTTTCATTACCTCGCGTGGTGCGCGCTCATTACCTGCAATACCGTTTGCATCTGTTAATTCTTTAAACATTTGCAGTGTTTCATCTAGTTTCGTCATGTTGTCCCCTCCAAATTTAAACTACTTACCTATTATATATCAAATAGCGTGAAAATTCACGATTTAATAGCCGCTACGCTGGCGCGCGTAGTTTTCTTCGTTTTTTGCGATATAGGCACGCACAATATCTTCAGGTGTAAAGCCTAAATTATACGCAAGTAGTGCATAGCTATCCCAAATAGCTGTGTAGGTATTTTCTGTTGGCGAATTTAAAAAGGTAATAATATCTGCTTGTGCACGCAAAAATAACTCTGTTAAATTATGAGATTGCTCAGTAATTTGCCATTCTTCAAATGCTAACTCACGCATAATGCCTAGTGATAACATAAAGTGAATAGAGTCCACAAACTCCTCTAAAATAACTTCACGTGCTGATGGACCCTTTGTACTCCAAAATTTAAAGCATCGTGTTTCATTCGCTAGCTCGCCTAGCTCTACAAGTAGCGCAAGCCCTTTCTCACGAAAAACATCATGCGTAATATTTTGGGTTTTCTCGATAAATGCATCTAGTGCCGCCTGCATTTCAAATAACTTTTGTAAATTCATTTAAACTCTCCTTATTTTGAAACCTTTTATGTTACTAATCGTAAATGAAAGAATAGCCTTTGTACAAGGGGGAATATCAATTATGGCATTACTCATTCGTTTAGTGATTATTGCCCTTATCATTTATGCCTTTTACCGCGGTGTGCGCTATTTGTTAGATCCTAAGCGAAAACTCGATGAGGCGCATCAAAAAGGGCAGTTTTATTTTTATGATGATGTAAAAAATGTGCGCAAAAACTTTTTTATTACGTATCGCGGTGCATTATTTGAAGGTGAAAAATACTTAGGTACAACAGACCAAGCATTTGAGGTTGTCTCCATTTTAATCAGCACGCCAGATATTGCGCGTCTGCAAGGCTTTACGCGAGATGATTTTATTTATTTAACTAAAGAAATTACCATCAATTACCCTCATGCGGATATTACATGGCAAGGTCCAATTGAAGATCTAATGAAAAAAGCTTAGCAACTATGCTAGGCTTTTTTTCATTAAAAAAACGAGGCGGCAATGCCACCCCGTTTTGTAAATTATGCATTTACTGTACTAAGTTCGTTAGCAACGCGTGCTGTTAAATCTACTACGCGAGCTGAGTAGCCCCACTCGTTATCGTACCAAGCTAGTACTTTAACTTTGCGGTCACCAATTACCATTGTTGTTAAGCCATCAACTGTTGATGAGAATGTTGTTGTGTTGAAGTCAGAAGAAACAAGTGGCTCCATTGTGAAGTTAAGGATGCCTTTCATTGGACCTTCAGCCGCTTTACGGAACGCGTCGTTTACTTCTTCAGCTGTAACATCTTTGTTTAAATCTACTACTAAGTCTACTAAAGAAACATTTGGTGTTGGCACACGTAATGCCATACCGTGTAGTTTACCTTTAAGCTCTGGTAATACTAATGTTAATGCTTTAGCAGCGCCTGTAGATGTTGGAATGATAGATGACGCACAGTTACGTGCACGACGTAAATCTTTATGTGGGTTATCTAAGTTATTTTGGTCATTTGTGTATGCATGTACAGTTGTCATTAAACCATTGTTAATGCCAAATGTATCATTTAATACTTTAGCTACTGGAGCTAGGCAGTTTGTTGTGCAAGAAGCGTTAGAGATTACTTCGTGCTTAGAAAGGTCTAGTAACTCATCGTTAACGCCAAGTACTACTGTAATATCTTCGTTTGTACCTGGTGCTGTTAAGATTACTTTTTTCGCGCCTGCTTCAATGTGTTTTGCCGCGCCAGAACGTTCGTTGAATTTACCTGTTGCTTCAATTACAACTTCAACGCCCATTGCTGCCCAAGGTAATTTTGCTGGGTCACGTTCGCTAATTAATTTAACTTCTTTACCGTTTACGATTAATGCATTGTCGCCTACTTCAACTGTACCTTCGAATGGACCGTGATTTGTATCGTATTTGATTAAGTGTGCTAATGTCTCAGCTGGGTAGCTTGCGTTTACCGCAACAATATTTAAACCTTGTGTCATCGCTTGACGGAAAACCATACGTCCGATGCGACCAAAACCATTAATAGCAATAGAAACTGTCATTGGAAAATCCTCCTGTAAATGCAATTATAATTGTGTTTTCTTTATACGTTGATTAGTATAGCACATTTTAAAATTTGTGAAACCTATTAACGTAACAAAACAATAGTTATTTTTTTCAGATTACTTTTTCAGACATAATTAAATGATATGCCACTCCGTTAAAATACGCGATAACTGTACAGCCGCTTGTTCCTCACTGCCATTATTATAAATAACAGCATTTGCGCCCGCTTCTTTAACAGACATCGGCAATTGCGAGCGAATACGCGCAAGTGCGTCCGCTTCGCTCAATCCATTACGTGCCATTAAGCGCGCTAATTGGACATCCTCTTTTACGGATACTACGATGATTTTTTCGACATAATGCTGTAGTTTACTCTCAAATAATAACGGGATATCCATTACGACATGCTGATGACCATTTGTGACATACTCATCACGTTGGCGTAGCATCTCTGTACGTATCGCTGGATGAATAATGTCATTTAATACATTACGTTTGGCTGGCTCATGGAAAATCAATTGCCCTACATACTCCCGATCCATCGTACCATCTTCACATAATGCCGCCTCACCAAATGCTGCTACAATTTTAGCGAGTGTTGGTGAGCCTGGCTCTACTACATCACGTGCTACTTGATCAGCATCAACGATAGGTAGCTTATAACCACGCATCATTTTTGCTACTGTACTCTTACCACTGGCAATGCTGCCTGTTAATCCTATAATCATACTTCCGTTCCCCTTTGTTAATGTTGACATCTACCGCAATACGTAGAGGTACGACCTGCAATGGTCTCCTGCAACGTTGGCTCACCACAAAGTGGGCAAACCTTTTTGCCGTACATTTGTAAATAATCTTGCATACCGCCAGCCTCGCCGTTAATATTTCGATAATCGGAAATAGACGAGCCACCACGGTCAATACTTTGTTGTAATACTGTTGTAATAGCTATAAATAGCGCACGTTTTTGTGACTCATGTAATTGTCCTGTTACGTGTGTTGGTCGAATACGCTCATGAAATAACGCCTCTGTCGCATATATATTACCGCAGCCCGAAATGACATGACCATCCATAATAACTTCCTTGATTGCTTTTTTTGCATACTTTGGCAACTCACTCTGCGCTAAAAAGAAAGCATAGGCATCATCATCAAATGGCTCAGGTGCCATCTTTAATAAAGGCGGATGATCGCTTAACTCGCGCACAAGGCGACACTCACCAAAGCGGCGAATGTCAGCATATACTAGCATCGTATCATCCGTAAATGTCAGGATGACATGGGCATGTTTGCGAAATTTTTCCTCTCGAATTTCATTAAGGGTATGTACCGTAAACCATGCACCTGTCATACCTAAATGATTGATTAGCACATACGGCTCACCCTGCTTCATTAAATGTAAAAAGATATATTTTGAGCGACGCTCTACTTGTATAATTTGCATACCTTCTAGCGCTTCGGCAAAGGCAGTTGGTTCACTGCCCTTCACAATACTTTGCTTGCCTGCGCGATGTGATGCAATCACAACAGGCGATATGTCAACATGTTTTATTGTTTTTCCTTCTATTATAGGGCGCAGTTCACGCACTACTCCCTCTACCTCTGGTAACTCTGGCATTTTACCGCCTCCTTACTTTGCATCATACCAAGTTGGCCCGTACGAATAATCCACCTTAAGTGGTACAGAAAGCGCAACGGTATTTTCCATAACTTCTGGTACGATTTGTATTAAACGCTCAATCTCATCTTGCGGCGCTTCGAAAATTAATTCGTCATGCACTTGTAGTAACAGTCGCGTACGTAACCCTTCTTTTTGTAAGCGCGCATTCATATCAATCATAGCTTTTTTAATAATGTCTGCCGCACTCCCTTGAATTGGTGTGTTCATTGCTGTACGCTCTGCAAAGCTACGCACATTAAAGTTACTACTCGCTAAGTCAGGTAAATAACGGCGACGATTTAATAATGTAGAGACATAGCCGTCCTTCTTCGCAATTTCTACGATATCCTCCATGTATTGCTTAACACCTGGGAATACCTCGAAATACTTATCAATAAAGGTCTTAGCCTCTTTACGTGGAATATCGAGATTTTGTGACAAACCATAATCACTAATACCATAAACAATACCAAAGTTAACAGCCTTAGCTGCACGACGCATATTGCCATCTACTGCTTCACGCGCTACATGAAAAACATCCATAGCTGTACGCGTATGAATATCCATACCTTCCTTAAAGGCACTCACTAAGTTTTCGTCTTGTGACATATGCGCAAGAACACGCAACTCAATTTGAGAGTAATCTGCCGCAAATAATACCCAGTCCTTTTCAGAAGCAACAAAAGCTTGGCGAATTTTGCGTCCTTCTTCTAAACGAATTGGAATGTTTTGAAGGTTAGGGTCTGTTGAACTTAAGCGTCCAGTTGCTGTTAATGCTTGTTGGAAGCGCGTATGCACCTTATGGTCGTCGTGGATTTCTTTTAATAAGCCCTCAATATATGTTGATTGTAGTTTGCCTAGTTGACGGTATTGTAAAATATATTCAATAATAGCGTGCTGTGGACGTAGCTTTTCTAATACATCTGCTGCCGTAGAGTAACCCGTCTTTGTTTTTTTAACAGGGGGTAGTCCTAGTTGTTCAAATAAAATGACACCAAGTTGTTTTGGAGAGTTAATATTAAACTCACTACCCGCAAGTTCGTAAATCGCTTGCTCTAGTTTGTGTAACTTTGTTGTAAGTTGCTCACCCATTACCTGTAGTGTTTCAGCATTAACTGTAATCCCTTCACTTTCCATCGCGCTTAAAATCGCTGCTAATGGTAACTCTAGCTCATTGTAAAGAGTAAACTGCTCCTTATCCTTTAATGCCGCTTCGACTTTAGGCTGTACACTATAAATGGCATGTGCAATGCGCCCAACATGCTGTGCAAGTACTGACTGCTCAGGCACTTGCCATTTTGCTCCCTTACCATAAATAGCCTCTGTCGTTTGCACACCACCATAGCCATAATCTTCAGCTAATGGTGCTACATCTACACCTGAACGCGCAGGATTATCAATATAAGCGGCTAATAATAAATCAAACGCCACATGGTTAAGTGGTAAATCAAAGCGTAAAAGTGCTGCACGGGCTGCTTTACTATCACTCACATACTTTACGCTATCACCTGCTAGCCAATCCGTTAATAATGTACTTTGCTTCGCTACCTCAAACGGAATATAGTAGCTATGGTCACCATTACTTAAACCTAGCCCTAAAATGGCACAGTTATGATAACGTTCATTTTCTAACTCTACATGGAGTGCCATTGGGGATGTAAGCATCTGTGCTGTCACTTCATCCACACATCGTACATCTAATGCTTCTGCCTCTACTACTGCAGTCGTTGTATCACGCTTCGCTAACAATGTTTTAAATTGTAGTTCTTCATAAATTGCTGTAACTGCCTCGCTATCCTCGCCCTCATAGGCTAAATCATCAAGGCCAATTGTAATCGGTGCTTCTACTAAAATTGTAGCTAGCTCTTTACTCATAAAGGCTTGTTCACGATTATCAATCAATTTCTCTTTCATTTTAGATGGTTTCATATCACTTACATGCTCATAAAGATTCTCGATAGAACCATACTCTTTCAATAATTTAATGGCTGTTTTTTCGCCAATGCCTGGTACACCAGGGATATTATCAGATTTATCACCCATTAACCCTTTCATATCAATAATCTGCAAAGGCGTTAGCCCGTATTTTTCTTCAATGAAGGCAGGGGTATATGCATCAATATCTGTAATGCCTTTACGCGTAATTTGCACAGTAATATGCTCGCTCGCTAGTTGCGTTAAATCCTTATCACCTGAAATAACAATAATTTCATCGCCCTGTGCCTCTGCTTGACGTGCGAGTGTGCCAATAATATCATCTGCCTCATAATTTGGTAACTCATAGCGCGCAATATGATAGGCATCAATTAATTTTCGGATGTATGGAAATTGTTCACTAAGCTCTGAGGGTGTTTTATCGCGTCCACCTTTATATGCCTCGTAAGTGCTGTGGCGGAAAGTTGTTTTGCCTGCATCAAATGCCACTAGCATTTTAGTTGGCTTAATATCCGTTACGATACGCTCTAGCATCATGGTAAAACCGTACGTCGCGTTTGTAAAAACACCTTTATCATTCGTTAATTGTGGTAGCGCAAAAAATGCACGGTACGCTAAACTATTACCATCAATTAATACGATTTTTTCTTTTGTCATATAATGCCCACGTCCTTTTGTGTAATAAAAAATCTCTTTTCTATTTTACCATGTCACCACGGTGAAAAGAAAAGAGACTGCGCTTGTTATTTTGTTTGACCTGTTAGCATACGAGCATACGGTGAGTCTGCTGGTAAGATAATCATTGTATCATCACCAACTGTTTTTTTGTAAGACTCTAGCGTACGGTAAAGTGAGTAAAACTCTGGGTCTTTAGAGAAAGATTTATTATAAATTTTCGCCGCTTCTTCCTCACCTTGTGCAATAATTACAGCTGCATCTTTATTAGCTGTCGCTAGTAGTTCTTGTACTTCACGATCGGTTTGTGCCTCAATACGGCGCTTTGCTGCATCCCCTTCGGATAAATAGCGCTGTGCAGTAGATTGGCGCTCCGAAATCATACGCGTATAAATTGATTGCTCATTTTCCTTTGGTAAATCTGTGCGACGAATACGTACATCAACTACCTCGATACCATAGTTATCCTGTGCTAGTAATTCATTGACCTTTTTAGTAACACGGTCATTAATGCCCCCGCGTGACGACTCATCATCACTAATAATTTCGCCGTACTCCAATTGACCAACATCATTACGTACCACCGAATAAATAAATTCCTCCATACGACGCTCTACATTAGCAATCGTACCTGCATTAGTAATTAATGCGCGCGGGTCAATTATGCGCCATACCGCATAATTATCAATAATAATACGTTTTTTATCTTTAGTATTCATTTCTTCCTCTAAGCTATCATACATTTGTTGATTACTAGGTAAGGTCGATATACTTTGGATAAAAGGAATTTTCATGTATAACCCTGGGGTTTTTTCAAATTTTACAACTTCACCAAACTGGCGTACCACTTTATATTCATTTTCACGCACAATATACACATTGGCAAATAACGTAACTAATACAGCAAAAATAGCTGTTACTACAATTGTTGTAGGTAACCATTTTTTAAAAGAGAAAGGCTCTTTAGGTGACACAGGTATTGTTGAAGTAGATGGCGGCTTAGGCTTATCGCTTCCACCCTTTAAAAAACGAAGCACTTTACTAATATCATCATTTTTTTCCGTCATTCTTCTCACCCTCCTGTTGCATCATTTGGAGCGGTAAATATTTCATTGTGCTACCGTCATCCTTCATAATATAAATTTGTGCTTTAGGTAATACGCTTTCGAGTGTTTCAATGATTAAACGCTCACGAGTGATTTGCTTGTTGCCACTATACTGTGCATATAGCTTATCAAATACAGCAACATCCCCCTGCGCTTGCTGAATGCGGGCAGTCTTTGCTCCCTCTGCCTTAGAAATAATTGCGTCTTTTTCCCCTTGGGCCTCACTTGAACGTTGGTTTTTATATTTATTAGCCTCATTGGTTTTCGTTGACTTTGTTTCACGCGCATCGGTTACTGCAGTAAAGGCTGCACGTACCTCCTCATTAGGTAACTCAATCTCCTGGAGTTTAACACCTAAAATACCCACACCAATATCATAACGCTCCATCAGTTTTACTAATAAATCCCGCGTATCTGCCTCAATATCTGCCTTACCTTCTGTCAGCGCCGCATCAATGGTCGAACTACCAATAATCGAGCGGATAGCGCTTGACGTAGCACTATGTAAAATTTTCTTTGGATCCTCTGAATCAAATAAATATTTCACAGGATCTGTAATCTTCCATTGTACAACTAAATTTGTCAGCACAATATATTCGTCACCTGTTATCATTTTAGTTTCTAATGCTTTAGGTTCTTTTTCGAGCGCTTTTAAATCGCTCTCCTTATAGCCAAAGTTCAAGCTAAATGTTTCCTTTGATAGTACTTTAACTTGTTGTACAGGCCATGGCATTTTAAAATGAAGCCCTGACTCTGTTACAGTGTTAGTTGCTTTACCAAATGTAATCACAACCGCTTGCTCCGACTCATCAACCGTATACCACGACGTAATTACTGTAACTAACCCCACAGCTGCTAATAATGTTAGCGCTACAAGTAGTAATGCACGTTTCACACTCATACAACCCCTCCTCAATTATTCTCTCTCTTTTACGCACTACCACAGCAAAAAGTTTCAAAAAAAAGACCTCTACTAGCTCAATGTGAGCTAATAAAGGCAACAAAAGAAACTAAGACAAAGTGGTGAGCTCGAAGGAACTCTAGCAGCTTGTATCTGCTTAACAGTAGGGGGTTTCTACAGTTCTTACTATAACCCCCATTTGTTAATCTAACATACAACTATTGTAAAGGTTTTGTTAAGATGATTTAGGTATAGCTACAATCATATTCGTCCCCTTACCTACTTCACTTTTCACTGCAATTTTCCCATGATGGGCTTCTACAAAGTGTTTTACAATCGCAAGACCTAACCCTGTGCCGCCAGAGTTACGGCTACGCGCACGGTCCACGCGGTAAAAGCGTTCAAACAAACGCGGGATTTCTTTTTCTTCAATACCAATGCCTTGGTCTTCAATTTCTAAAATACCGTATGTTTCGTCTTCTTTTAACCGAATGGTTACGACTGTATTTTCTGGCGAATAGTTAATGGCATTGGTGATAAGGTTAGTTACAACTTGCATAAGGCGGTTAGCATCGCCGCTTACCATTACATCATGGTCAATCTCCACATTAAACGCCATATTTTTATCCTCAAGACGCTGTGCGGTAAGCTCAGCTCCTTGTATAACAATTTCGCGCATACTGGTTGGCATTAAGGTAATGGCATAACTTTGTTGCTCAATTTTTGATAGCTCTAATAAATCTTGCACAAGCATTTGCAGGCGATTACTTTCCTTATGAATAATTTCAAGGAAGGATAGTAACATTGCCTCGTCTTTATAAGCACCATCAAGTAAGGTTTCCGAAAATCCCTTAATTGACGTAATTGGTGTACGAAGCTCATGCGAGACATTAGCCACAAAGTCTTTGCGCACCTGCTCCAATCGAATTAAATCAGTAATATCATGTAACACAATAACAACACCTAACCAGCGTCCATGATCTCCAATAACAGGAGCACCATACGCTTCATGATGCCTTGTTTCTGTACCATGTGTCACTTGGATTTGTTTGCGGTAAGGCATCTCCGTTAAAAATACATGGTCAATAAATGCCGTAACCGTTTCAGGCAGACCAATTGTTCGAAACACCTTATCCTGCACATCTGCTATCTCTAATGAAAAACGCTCTAAAAAAACGCGGTTAACAATTGTAATATTACCTTCACGGTCAATCATCATTAATGAGCTACCCATATTTTCAATTAAGGTTTTTAATCGCTCATCCTCGACCTTTCGTGTGGTTGTTAAATCTTGTAGACTACGCGCCAGCATATTTAGGGTATTGCTTAATGGCAAATTAGCATTAAACTCATCCTCATATGTCCGTGCACGGTAATTACCCTTTGATAGCTCTTGAGCCATTTTAATTGCTGCGTCAACAGGCTCGGTATATTTCATAATAATTTTACGTGACACAAACATAGTAAATAAATAACCGCCCACTAATACAATAAAAACTGTAATAATGATTTGTTTGGCTACCTTCTCTACACGCTCTTGCTCATCATCACGCACAACAGCGGTAATAAGTGCCTTGCGCTCATCGTCGCTAATAGCCCATTGCTTTGTCGTTTGCTCAATAGCGTGCTTTGTATGACGCTCATCCTCAGCATTAAACTGGCTCATATAAATAGGAAAAAGCTGCCCTATAATCAAACCCAGGACAGCTAACACAATGCCAGTAAACAACATTAACGTGGCGTAAATATGGTTCCCTGTTGACTTCATAGGGCACGTGGCTCCTCAAATTTATAGCCAAGTCCACGAATAGTTTTAATAAAAATAGGCTTACGGCTATTTTCTTCGATTTTATCGCGCAAATGACTAATATGCACATCCACAATGCGCGTATCACCCGCAAAATCGTAATTCCATACAGCACTTAATAATTGATCACGCGTTAATACACGATTTTTATTTTCTAGTAAATATAGCAATAACTCAAATTCCTTCGGGGTAAACTCTAGTGAGTTTTCGCCTAAAAAAACCTCAAAGCGTTCAGGGTATACTTTTAATTCACCAAACTCATAGACGCGCTCTACTTGTAACGTTGGCTCAACAATAGTTGGCGCAAATCTTCGCAATACAGCCTTCACACGAGCAATAACCTCACGTGGGCTGAAGGGCTTTGTCATATAGTCATCCGCACCTAGCTCAAGTCCTAACACCTTATCAAACTCATCATCACGCGCAGTTAGCATAATAATAGGTGTATTCATTTGTTGCTGGCGTAGTAATTTACACATTTCCATGCCATCTAATTTAGGCAACATTAAATCAAGCAGTATTAAATCGGGTTGAATTGCAAGTGCCTTATCAAAGCCCTCTTGTCCGTCATTTGCCGTCTCTACCGCAAAACCTGCTTGCTCTAAATTGTACTTTAATAATGTAGCAATGGATAATTCGTCTTCAACAACTAAAATTTTTTTCATTTGGTATTGCCTCCGTTCTATATTTGAAACCCCCATTTCAAATAAGCGACACAATCTTTACAATAAGAATAACAATGTTTTCACAAAAGTACAAATCAACTCGTAAAAAAGCGGTAAAGTCTTTATGACCTTACCGCTCTAGCTTAAATTTACGCCAAAATATTTTTGACAGCGCGCACTGCTTCAGCTGATGCATCTAGCGCTGCTTGTTCTTCTTCGGTTAATGTTAATTCAAAGATTTTTTCGATACCATTTGCGCCAAGTAATGTTGGTACACCTAAGTATAAATCATTATAACCATACTCACCTTCTAAATAAGCAATTGAAGGTAGAATACGCTTTTGGTCTTTTAAAATTGCTTCTGCCATTTCCACCATTGCAGCTGCTGGTGCATAATAAGCTGAGCCATTGCCAAGTAAATTAACAATTTCTGCGCCACCTTTACGTGTGCGGTCAACAATTTCTTCTAAGCGCTCAGGTGAAATTAATGATGTTAGTGGAATGCCACCAGCAAACGAATAACGTGTTAATGGCACCATTGTATCGCCGTGACCACCTAATACAAAGCCTGTAATATCCTTAACTGAAATATTTAACTCCTCTGCAATAAACGCGCGGAAGCGTGCTGTATCTAAGACGCCCGATTGACCAATTACACGATTTTTAGGGAAGCCTGTTTCTTTGTATACGGTATATGTCATTGCATCTACAGGATTTGTTAAAACAATAACTGTCGCATTCGGCGAATACTTAGCAATTTCTTTGGCAACTGCCTTCATTACCTTTTGGTTAATTTGCACAAGATCATCACGCGTCATACCTGGCTTACGTGCAACGCCTGCAGTAATTAACACTACATCCGAATCCTTTGTATCTGCGTAATCTGCCGTACCTGTAACATATGAATCAAAGCCTTGAATTGGTGCTGCTTGCCACATATCAAGTGCCTTACCCTTCGTTGGGTTTTCTGCATCAGGAATATCAAGTAATACTACATCGCCCAACTCTTTTTGTGCTGCTAAAAATGCTGCTGTTGCACCTGTGTAACCACTACCGATTACTGAGATTTTTTTACGTTGTAATGTCATTATCAATCACTCCTCATTTTATATGTAAAAAAAGGGAGGAGAATTTTCTTCTCCTCCCTCAGTTTGAATTAAAGGTTTGTAATTAATTCGTTAGCGAACTCAGAACATTTAACTTCTTTAGCGCCGTCCATTAGACGAGCGAAGTCATATGTTACAACTTTAGAAGAGATTGTTTTCTCAACTGAAGCTGTTACTAAGTCAGCTGCTTCTTGCCATCCTAAGTGCTCAAGCATTAATACGCCTGAAAGTAATACTGAAGATGGGTTTACTTTATCAAGACCTGCGTATTTTGGAGCTGTACCGTGAGTAGCTTCAAAGATAGCGTGACCAGTTACGTAGTTGATGTTAGCACCTGGAGCGATACCAATACCACCAACTTGTGCAGCTAGTGCGTCAGAGATATAGTCACCGTTTAAGTTCATTGTAGCAACTACGTCGAACTCTTTAGGGCGAGTTAAGATTTGTTGTAAGAAGATATCAGCGATTGAATCTTTTACGATGATTTTGCCAACTGCTTCAGCGTCTGCTTGTGCTTTGTTAGCTGCTTCTTCGCCGTCTGCTTCTTTAATTTTATCGTACTGAGCCCAAGTGAATACTTTATCGCCGTATTCGCGCTCAGCAAGATCGTAACCCCATTGTTTAAATCCACCCTCAGTGAATTTCATGATGTTACCTTTGTGTACTAATGTTACAGAAGGTTTGTTGTGTTTAATTGCATACTCGATTGCAGAACGCACTAAACGCTCAGTACCTTCTTTAGATACTGGCTTAATACCGATACCTGAAGTTTCTGGGAAACGGATGTTTTTAACGCCCATTTCTTCTTGTAAGAAGTCGATTACTTTCTTAACTTCTGGAGAACCTTCAGCGTACTCGATACCAGCGTAGATATCTTCAGTGTTTTCGCGGAAGATAACCATTTCAACATCTTCTGGACGTTTAACTGGTGATGGAACACCGTCAAAGTGA
This sequence comes from Lysinibacillus sp. BF-4, assembly GCF_000743635.1. Classification (NCBI taxonomy): domain Bacteria; kingdom Bacillati; phylum Bacillota; class Bacilli; order Caryophanales; family Bacillaceae; genus Lysinibacillus; species Lysinibacillus sp. BF-4. The sequence goes on from NZ_JPUW01000002.1 coordinate 19,463, forward strand.
CGTACTGGACGTAAACATACGTATAAATCTAATTGTTGACGTAATGCTACGTTTAGGGAACGAATACCGCCACCGATTGGTGTAGTAAGAGGACCTTTAATTGCAATTAAGTACTCATTGATTTTGTCTAGTGTATCTTGTGGTAACCACTCACCAGTTTTGTCGAATGCTTTTTGACCAGCTAAAACTTCTAACCACTCGATTTTTTTCTCGCCGTTATAAGCTTTTTCTACTGCTGCGTCAATTACGCGTGATGCTGCTGCCCAGATATCTGGACCAATTCCGTCACCCTCGATGAAAGGAATTACTGGATTGTTAGGTACATTAAGTACACCGTTTTCAACTACAATTTTGTTTGTCATTGTGATTGTTTCCTCCTAAATATCATAATCATAGGACTGTGCTAACATTCAAACACAGCCCTACTTTATAGTATAACCTTATGTTAAAAATTAACGTTCGTCAATTGGAACGTATTTTTGCATACCAGGACCTACGTACTCAGCACGTGGGCGGATTAAGCGGTTGTTAGCATATTGCTCAAGGATATGCGCAACCCAACCTGAAGTACGTGACACAGCAAATACTGGCGTGAATAAATCATGCTCAATACCTAATGAGTCATAAACTGATGCTGAGAAGAAGTCAACGTTAGCTGGTAATTTCTTTTGCTCAACAATCATATCATGAATTTTAACTGACATTTCGTAAAGTTCTGGTTTGCCAGTTAATTTCGTTAATTTTTCTGACATTGTACGTAGGTGCGGTGCACGTGGATCACCTTTACGGTATACACGGTGACCGAAGCCCATGATTTTTTCTTTGTTATCTAATTTACCTTGGATGTATGGCTCAACATTATCAAGCGTACCAATTTCAGATAACATTTTCATAACTTGCTCGTTAGCGCCGCCATGTAATGGACCTTTAAGTGCGCCAATTGCTGCTGTAACGCCTGAATAAACATCAGAAAGTGTTGCAACACATACGCGAGCAGTAAACGTAGATGCGTTTAATTCATGGTCAGCATGTAACACTAATGCTTTGTCAAATGCTTCGATTTCGATTTCTTTTGGCTCTTCACCTTTTAGCATGTATAAGAAGTTAGCTGCATAGCCAAGCTCTGGTTTTGGCTCGATTGGCTCTAAACCTTTACGGATACGAGAGAAAGCTGTTACTACAGTTGCAATTTTAGCTTGTAGCTTAATTGCTTTACGGTAGTTAGCCTCTGTGCTCATATCGTCTGCTTCAGCGTCAAATACACCTAGTGCTGATACTGCTGTACGTAATGCAGCCATTGGGTGAACTGTATCTAATGGGAATGTACGGAACTGGTCAATAACGGCTTTGTCTACTGACATGTTATCCGCTAATTGTTGCTTTAACTCAGCAAGTTCATCTGCTTTTGGTAAACGTGTGTGCCATAATAAGTAAACTACTTCTTCAAATGACGCGTTCTCTGCTAAATCGTCGATGTTGTAACCCACGTAAGTAAGTGTGTCATCAATGATCGAACTAATTTTAGATTCCGCTGCTACGATACCTTCTAAACCTTTAGTTGCTGTCATAAAAAATCGCTCCCTTTTACAATAAAATTTAAGTGTTGCACATGCGCTGTGCAATATTCATCTGCTCATAAATGAATAGTTAAGTAAATCGCTTACATTGCTATTATAATAAATTTTGTCATCTTTGTGAATGAAAAGGGATTAAATAAAGAAAAATCAGTTTTTTCGATGGTTTTCTTACTTTAAACAGATTTTTTAGGACTAAGTAAGTATGATTTCCTAAAAAACTCCTTTATTACTTCACAAAAATTAACGAATTTGCTCGTTTATCCGCCAAATTCCTCACTATTGAGCACCCATTCACTTCTGAATGATAACCATTTGACGATTTTTTGTCTTGCGTCGAAGCCAAGACATAATTAGTGGACGGAACATTTTTCGTGTTAGCGGAATTAATAAAATCAAACCTAACACGTCCGTTACTACACCTGGTAAAACGAGTAAAACACCACCAATTAATGACATTAATCCCTCAATTAACGCCACACCTGGCATAATGCCTTTTGCTAAATCTGCTTGAATATTAGCGATGGTACGGATACCTGTCGTGCGAATCGCAATGCCCCCAATAATACTTGTTACTAAAATAATGAGTAGCGTTGGTAAAATGCCAATGGCCTTACCAATGGCTAAATACAATGAGATTTCCACGACACCATATGCGACAATCGCTAAGAATAAATTACGCATAACATGCTCCTCTCTATTTATGATTATACGCCAATTGTTTCACTTTTCGTACTAATACGCTCGCAACTAAAAAGAGCTTAACGCGTTTTGCGCTAAGCTCTTTCTCATTTTATAGTACGCTAGCATGACCTTTATAAATCACACCTGTTTCCGCATCCATAGTAATTTCTTGTCCATGACGCATCAACTCGGTTGCATCTTTAACACCAACGATTACAGGGATACCTAAACTTAGGCCTACTACTGCAGCATGGCTTGTTAGTCCGCCCTCTTCCGTAATTAACCCTACACAATTTTCTAGCGCTGGCATCATATCACGATCTGAACCTACTGTGACAAGGATCGTACCATCTGTATCGTATGCTAAAGCTTCGTCTGCATTTTTTGCAATAACAACTTTACCAAACACAGATGCTTTACCAATACCTTGACCACGCGCTACTAAATCGCCAATAATATGCACTTTCATTAAGTTAGTTGTACCTGCTTCACCTACTGGCACACCAGCTGTAATTACTACAGCATCCCCGTGCGATACGTAGTCATGTTTTAAGCTTTCATCAACAGCTAACTCTAAAATTTCGTCAGTTGTTGATACACGCTGACACACAATAGGGAATACGCCGCAAACTAATGTTAACTTACGTGCTGAGTCAACTGAACCTGTTACAGCTACAATTGGTACACCTGGGCGGTACTTAGCAATCATGCGTGCTGTATTTCCGCTTTCAGTTGGGGCAAGCACAGCTTTAACGCCTAAATTAATTGATGTATAAGCTACAGCTTGTGAAATTGCTTCTGTCATATTTGGCTCGCGCTCACGGCTACGTGCTGACACAATTGATTTATAGTCTAATGAATTTTCTGTATATGATGCAATTTTATTCATTGTTTGTACAGACTCTACAGGATACATACCCGCTGCTGTTTCACCTGATAGCATAATCGCATCTGTACCATCCATAATCGCATTGGCTACGTCACTTGCCTCGGCACGTGTTGGGCGAGGGTTACGTTGCATCGAATCTAGCATTTGCGTCGCTGTAATAACTGGTTTACCTACTTGGTTACATTTTAAGATTAAAGCTTTCTGTACTAATGGTACTTCCTCAGCTGGGATTTCCACACCTAAATCACCACGCGCAACCATTACACCATCTGATACTTGGATGATGCTATCGATGTTATCAACACCTTCTTGGTTTTCGATTTTAGGAATGATTTGAATGTTGCTACCACCGTTTTGCTCAAGTAGCTCACGGATTTCCAACACATCTTTAGCACGACGTACAAAAGAAGCTGCGATGAAGTCTACTTCATTTTCAATCCCAAATAAAATATCTTCTGCGTCTTTTTCAGTAATACCTGGGAGCTGTACTGATACACCAGGTACGTTAACGCCTTTTTTATTTTTTAATACACCCGCGTTTTCTACAATTGTATGGATTAATCCTTTATCCATATCCTTTGCTAACACACGTAACTCAATTAAACCATCATCTAATAAAATCATTGCGTTAGTATCAACGTCTTCAATTAATTTGTCATAAGTTACTGAAAATACTTGTTCATTACCCTCTACCTCTGTCATTGAAATATCAATAACTTGGCCCGTTTTTAAGTGTACTTCACCGTTTACCATATTATGCGTACGGATTTCAGGACCTTTTGTATCTAGTAGGATACCTACCTGCTTACCTAATTTATCTGCTACCTCACGAATTGTGTGAATGCGGATAGCGTGATCCTCATGACCACCATGCGAGAAGTTAAGTCGTGCGACATTCATACCCGCTTCGATTAATTTTTCTAACATTTCTGGTGATTCACTTGCTGGACCAATCGTACAAACAATTTTCGTTTTTCTCATAAAAGTTGCCCACCTCAAATTAAATTGATAAATCTGTTGCTAATGTGTAAAGACTTAAATCCGTTTTGTGCTCGTCCTTAAACGCTTCTGTCATATCATAATCCACAAGCTTATGATTACGAATACCGACAGCACGCCCTGTTTTACCCTCAAGTAAAATATCTACAGCATGTGCGCCAAAGCGGCCTGCAAGGACACGGTCTTGTGCGGTTGGTGAACCTCCGCGTTGCATATGACCAAGCACAGAGACACGCGTTGTAATACCCGCGTTATCTTTCAGCTGACGTGCAAGCTCGGTGCCTGACATTACACCTTCAGCTACAATTATAATATTATGCTTTTTACCACGCGACTCCCCTTTTTTAATGCGCGCGATAACATCTTCAATCATAAAGTCTACTTCTGGGATAATAACAGCACCTGCACCTGCTGCAACACTTGCATATAAAGCTAAATCGCCTGCATCACGCCCCATTACCTCTACAATAAATAAATTTTCGTGGGATGTTGCTGTATCACGAATCTTATCAATTGCATCAATAACAGTGTTAAGCGCTGTGTCAAAGCCAATTGTGTACTGTGTACCAGGTATATCATTATCAATTGTTGCTGGAATACCCACACAAGGGAAGCCTTTGCGTACTAAATCCATAGCACCGCGGTAAGAACCGTCACCACCAATGACAACTAGTCCTTCGACTCCAGCTTCTCGCATTTTAGCAATGCCTTGGTCCTGCGCTTCAGACTCCTTAAACACTGGGCAGCGTGCTGAATATAACTTTGTACCGCCACGCTGGATAATACCGCCTACGTCGCCAACCTCAAGTAACGTCATGTTACCTTCCATAAAGCCTTCGTAGCCATAATAAATCCCCATTACCTCTACATCATGTACTTTCGCCTTACGAACAACTGCACGAATTGCTGCATTCATGCCAGGAGCATCGCCGCCACTCGTTAAAATCGCAATTTTTTTCATGTTTTACCCTCCTGCTGTCTATCTTTATTGTATTCACATTAACACGAAAAAACAAACTATGTAAGTAGCCGAAGCGAGGAAACACGTAACTTTTACAAAGGCAAGAAAAAGAATGCGCTTTCACACATTCTTTTTCCCTGTACCTGTTTTTATACTTCCTCGTACTCACCAATTTGTTTGAATTTATCATAACGATCCTGGACTAATTGCTGTTCATTTAATGGCGCTAACTCAACTAAAGCTGCGCGCAAACATTCGCCCATTGCTACTACTTGTTTTGCAATATCATGATGCGCTCCACCAAGCACTTCAGGAATAATACCGTCAATTACATGCATTTCCTTTAAATCTTTAGCCGTGATACGCATAGCTGTTGCAGCTTCACTAGCAAGACTTGCATCCTTCCACAAAATTGATGCCGCTCCTTCAGGTGAGATTACCGAGTAAGTCGCATTTTCTAACATATAAATACGATTTGCTACACCTAGTGCTAGCGCACCACCGCTACCTCCCTCACCGATTACTACACTAATTACAGGCACTGTTAAGCCCGCCATCTCAACTAGATTACGTGCGATAGCTTCACTTTGGCCACGCTCCTCAGCTGCCTTACCAGGGTAGGCTCCTTTCGTATCAATAAAACAAATAATAGGTCGTTTAAATTTTTCCGCTTGTTTCATCAAACGTAGTGCCTTACGATACCCCTCTGGGTGGGGCATACCGAAATTACGACGGATGTTTTCCTTCGTTGTTTTACCACGCTGATGCCCAATTACCGTAATAGGTTGGCCATTAAAGCTAGCAATACCTCCTACAATAGCTGCATCGTCTCCGTATAAACGATCACCATGAAGCTCTAAAAAATCTTCAAACAAAGCTTCAATATAGTGAAGCGTCGTTGGACGTTCCGCATGACGCGCAATTTGTACGCGATCCCATGGTTTTAAGTTATCATAAATTTCACTTTTTAATTGTTCTAGTCGGTCTTCTAATTTCTCAATTTCGGCAGACATATCGACGTCAATATCTGCCGCCATTTTTTTGAGTTCCTCAATTTTGGCATCTAATTGAATAATTGGCTCTTCAATTTTTAATAGTTTAGACATGTTGTTCGCCCCCTGTTGTGTGTAACTTCACGAGCTTAGCTACATTATCACGCATAACTTTACGATCATAAATCGCATCTAGTTGCCCATGCGCTAGTAAAAACTCTGCTGTTTGAAAATCTGCCGGTAGCTTTTCGCGTACGGTTTGTTCAATTACACGTCGCCCTGCAAAACCAATTAATGCTTGAGGCTCAGCTAAATTAATATCGCCTACTGAAGCAAAACTTGCGGAGACGCCACCTGTTGTAGGGTGAGTCATAATCGAAATAAATAACAAGCCTTGCTCACTATGACGTCTTAATGCGACACTCGTTTTCGCCATCTGCATTAAAGACAATACTCCCTCTTGCATGCGTGCACCACCACTTGCTGTAAAAATAATGAATGGTACACCTAATGCAGTTGCTTTTTCAACAGCACGCGTAATTTTTTCACCTACTACAGAACCCATAGACCCCATGCGGAAATGCGAATCCATAATAGCAACAACTATCTTTTGCCCTTTCAACTCTCCCACACCTGTTAATACCGCCTCGTTTAAGCCTGTTTTCTCTTGGTCAACTTGCACCTTTTCGACATAGCCTGGAAAACCTAATGGATTGGTCGTACGCAAATTTTCGTCTAACGGTGTAAATGTACCTTCATCTAAAAATATGGCTACACGCTCATGAGCAGTCATTTTAAAATGGTAATTGCATTTTGTACATACTTTGGCGTTATGCTCTAACTCTTTTGTTAAGTAAATCGCACGGCATTCAGGACATTTTGTCATGATACCTTCAGGAAAATCCTTCTTCTTTTGTTTTGGTGTTGCTGTATGTCGTTTACGACTTAATGTAAAAAAACTACGAATTGCCATCTCACATAACCCCTTTATCTTTGTTGTTATTTACCCATGCCGCATGCGCTTGAAGTGCATCCTCTGTTAACCCTAACTGTAAAGCCTTCACTAGTGTTAGCACGTATGGTTTCTCTTGCGTTGTAATAAGTGCGCCTAATGGACGTCCACTGTATGCCTGTAGCTGTAACCAAATACGTAAGGATAGACGATTGCCTGCTGTAATAATAATTTCTCTAAGTACATCCTTACGCACAACATCCTCTGCTACCTCTAAACGAATAAATAAGCTCTCCCATACAGGTAGCGCACGTAGCTCAGCGCTTGTACACACGACACGAATTGCCTCCTGCTCATGTAGGATACGTGTTTTATGTACATCCTCGATAGAGCCTGCATCATCCATAATAAATGTTGCTAGCACCTCGATTAATTTATGTTGAGGCGAAGCAGATAAAAATGTGCCGCCGCCATGTTTTGTTTCGATTAAACCTAATAGCTCTAGACTACGCAATGCCTCGCGTACAGCTGAGCGACCTACTTGTAGTCGTTCAGATAGGACACGTTCAGAAGGTAACTTGCCCCCCTCCTCAATATGCTCCTCGCGAATAAGTGTACGTAGTTGTTGCACGATTTCGATGAAGCGTTTTTTAGGTTGCATCATCTCTCGACCTCCCAAAGTGGTATGACCACTTTTAAAATCATAACGAATCACGAAAGCTTTGTAAAGAAAAAACGTGATAAAAAGCAACTTCATGTCGCTTTTTATCACGTTTACACTTATATTTCGTGTCATATAACACAATTCTAGCTTGGTGTAGTAATTTGTTTCGCTTGGATTTGCACTTTACCATTGCGATGTTCTACAACACCTTCCACACAAATAATAGTTTCTTCTATTAATAAGGGTGCAGCTTGACGATATACTTTTGGAAACACGGTAACAGATAAACCTGCAAACTCATCCTCTACTTGTACAAAAGCCATTTGCTCACCTTTTTTTGTACGTAATACTTTTACCTCTTGTACAATACCAAACCATTTCACTTGTGTGCCTGCTAAACATTTTTCAATATCAGGAGCCGTGATACTTGCTTGGTTAATGGCTGTCAGCGGGTGCTCACTTACATAAAAACCTAGAGTATCCTTCTCCCACTGTAAACGTTCACGTAACGTCACATCATTAGCCCTTTCATGCTTAGGAGTTCCAAATATCACACGCTGTGCTTCAGCAAGTGAGATGGCTTGTGTTTTACGATGTAACTTAGCATGTGCTTTCGCAGCTTTCACCGTTGCAAGCAATACCTCGCGCGGTTGGTCAAAACTATCTAATGCACCCGCATAAATTAACTGGGCAACAGCCTTTTCATTGAAATGCTCTGCACTTAGCTTCATAGCCATGTCAAAAATAGAAGTAAAAGCCCCCTCCGCCTTACGTGTGGTTAGGAGCGCTTGTATAAAGGTCTTCGGCACATTTTTTATGGCTGCTAGTCCTACAAAAATTGTAGTTTGAACTGTTGTATAATAGCGTTCACTTTGATTAATGTCTGGTGCCTTAACTATTACGCCGTGACGCTTAGCTTCGTGTAATAAAGTCTGGGTCTTTGTAGCATCACCTACAGCATTAGTTAATAAAGCCGCATAAAATAGCGATGGGTAGTTAGCTTTCATAAAGGCTAACTGGTAAGAAATTAAACTATAAGCTACCGCATGACTTTTAACAAAACCATAATTGGCAAAGCGCACTATCATTTCAAAAATGGTTGTCGCTGTTTTTTCGTCATAGCCATTATTTAGCGCGCCTGTAATAAAATGCGAGCGCTCATTATTTAATTGCGCACTATCTTTTTTACTAATAGCTCGTCGTAAAATATCAGCCTCGCCTACTGACATACCAGCAAAAGTCGTTGCAATTTGTAAAATCTGCTCTTGGTACACAATTACACCATAGGTTTCTGTCAATATGGGCGCTAAATCTGGGTGCGGCATAACAATTGGCTCTTCGCCATGTTTGCGCCGTGCATATAATGGAATAAAATCACGAGGGCCTGGGCGATGAAGTGCGCTGACTGCCGCAATGTCTAAAAAATTAGTGGGCTGAATTAATCCAAGTGCCTCGCGCATACCTACTGACTCTAGCTGAAAAACACCTGTAGTATCACCTTGTTGTAATAAAGTGAAAGTGGCTGCATCATCTAACGGCAACGTATTAAAATCTAACCACTGACGATACTGTTGGTAATATAGCCAACGGATTTGCGCCAAAATAGTTAGATTACGTAGGCCTAAAAAATCAATTTTCAATAGCCCTGCCTGCTCCACCTCTTGCATTGCCCACTGTGTAGCAAATAACTCATCATTCCCTAATTGAATAGGGGCAACTTCAATAATTGGCACAGGTGACAGCACAATACCCGCCGCATGAATCGACTGATTACGTGGTAGACCCTCAAGCTGGCAAGCTGTTTGCCACCATAGTTGATGCGCTTGGTTAGCCGCTATAAACTGACGTAACTCCGCACTCCCTTGGTAAGCTTCATGTAGCGTACTTTCCCTACGAGGCAATAACTTTGCAATATAATCAATTACATTTGCATCAAAATCCATTGCTCGCGCTACCTCACGTGCGGCTGCACGCATGGCTAATGTACCTGTTGTACTGATTTGTGCTACATGCAATTTGCCGTACTTCTGTGCCACATACTGAATGACCGTTTGCCGCCTTGAGTCTACAAAGTCAATATCAATATCAGGTAGTGTGCGCCTCGCATGATTTAAAAAACGCTCAAATAATAAGCCATATTGCAAAGGGTCCACATGCGTAATAGCTAAGGCATACGCTACTAAGGAGCTTGCCGAAGAACCACGCCCTGGTCCTGTTAAAATATTTTTATCACGTGCAAACTGCATAAAGTCTGCGACAATTAAAAAATAATCTGCGTAGCCCATTGTGATAATAACCTCAAGCTCATAGCTTAAGCGCTCATGATACGCAGTTGGTAACTCCTCACAATGTAAGCGTTGCTTAAGCTGTGTGAAGGCAAGTTGTTGTAGCATTTGCTCAGCACTTTGCTCAACTACAGGAAATTTTGGCATGTACTGTCCTACTGGTGGTGTTACTTGACAGCGCATTAACATTTGCTCAGTAGTTTGACAAAGTTCTGCCTGCATAGCCTCCCACTGCTCCTTTGTATAGGCACAGTAGTGCAACACGTCCTCTACCGCTAGTTCCTCCCCTGCCATTTTACGTGCTATCGTATAACTAAAAGCTTCTGGTTCAGTTAAAAAATAAGTTGGGTGCTTAATAATCAGAGGTACGCCCAAATCATTTGCTACGCTTGTATACACGGTATCAGGGGCCAGTTGTTGTAGCGCAACAAGTTGATCATAGGTTGTGTGGTGCGCCATGATGCAACCTTGATGATAGCTTTTCAGCCAGCGCCACTGGATAAAGCCACCTTGTGTCTCTACCGCACTTGAAAGCTTAAGTAAATTAGCATAGCCCTGCGCATTCATTGCATAAAAAATAACGGCTGCCTTACTATCATCAGCAAATTGAACAGGCACCTCCACACCAAAAACTGCATGCACATTTGCTTCCTCACAAGCTCTTGCAAATGGCAACAGCCCATGCAACGTAGTGTTTACGATTGCACAGGCTGTTGCTTGTTGCTGCTGTAAAAAGGATGTGAGGGACGTTAACCGGATCGTACTTTGCAATACATCTGCGCTTGTGCGAATTTGCGAATAAACGACCATATAAACTCCTCCTTATTTACAGATTTCTTGTAGGCGTTGGTATGAAGCATTAGCCTCGTCCCAGTTAGCCGCACTAGCGCCTGATGCAAGTGGATGCCCACCGCCACCAAACTCTTTCGCTAAACCATTAATAACAGGCCCCTTCGAACGAAGTCGAATACGAATGCTATCCGCTTCTTCAATAAACATTACCCAAGCCTTCATATCCTTAACATTGCCAAGCGAGCTAACAAGTAATGATGCCTCGGATGCTGTTGTATTGAATTGCTCAAGCACGTCGCGCGTAATATCCATACGTCCTGTACCATTTTCGTCCATTGTAAAGTTTTGATAAATATAACCTTGCAGTTGTAACACTTTACGCTCTAGTTCATACATACCGTTATACAATGCCTCGCGGTCAAAGTCATACGTAATTAATTTACCAGCCGCTGTAAATGTTTTTAGTGTTGCACTTGGGTAGCGGAAGCGCCCTGTGTCCCCAATAATACCTGCGTATAGTAAACGTGCTGACGCTGTTGGTAAAGTCCAGCCTTTTTCCTGTTGCCCAAGCTCAAAGAAATCAAAAATTAATTCACTTACAGAGCTTGCTGTTGTATCAACCCACACAATATCGCCGTATACATCATCATTTGGATGGTGGTCAATTTTAATAAGTGCGGCACCTGTTGTGTAGCGCATATCATCTACACGCTCTGTATTAGCAGTATCTGTCACAATAATAAGTGCGCCCTCGTACACATCATCCGCAATTACGTCTGGCGTGCCTAAAAAGTCGAGTGATGGCTCATGTTCACCTACTGCGTATACTTTTTTAGTAGGGTAATTATGTTGAATAAGCTTTTGCAAACCCATTTGTGAACCATAAGCATCTGGATCGGGACGTACGTGGCGATGGATTATAATCGTATCGAATTGTTCAATTTTGTCGATGATTTGTCGTTGCATGCTGTCATCCTCCTTGCGCAAAGTAAAATCCATTAGCCTTTTTGCTAAAAAATCGTTACAATAATGTCAGCAATAAGCTAGGAGGTTACTCATCTTGAATGCGCTTAATATTATCTTTGTCGTATTAATTGTACTTGCTTTCGTTGCCTATTTCTATTTTAAAACGAAGCAGTTCCGCTCTTCTTTGCCTATCGCAAAGAAATGGTATAAAAGTAAAGCGGGTGTAGCGCTTGCTGCCTTTATCGTTTTATTTGGTTTAAACTCTGCGCTTTTATTCCCAGACACACTTACATTTGTTGTAGTGGCAGTATTTTTACTTGTTGGGATTGGCACAGGCTTCGAAAACTACAAACGTGCTAAACACTATGGTCAATTTGTAGAAGAAGAATACGCATTAAATAAAAAATAAAGGGAGTGTAGGAGAAAATCCTACACTCTTTTTTATCGCTCTAATAGTTGGAAAGTAATCATAGCTTTACCTACTAATAAGGCATTGTTATATACTTCAAAATCCATTTTAACAAATTTACGACTCATATCTAAAATAACTGGCTTTACTGTTAATACACTGTCCATCTGCACAGGTTTCATAAAGTAAATCGTCATATTTTCGGCAACAGCATCACCGCGCTTACGTCGTTTTAACGCAAATGCACCAGCCTCTGTTAATAAAGTTGTAAATGCCCCGTAAGAAATTGCACCAAATTGATTGGTCATTTGCGGCGTTACTTTAAACTCTACTTGTAACTCCTCATCACTGAGCACCTTAATTTCATTTTTAATTAAATCGTCAATTGTTTCACCTTGCTGCGGCTGACGTTGTGCTAACTGTAAAGCTTTTAATACATCCTGGCGGCTAATTACTCCCTGTAGTACGTTGTCATCATCCACAACAGGCAGTAAATCAATCCCCTCCCAAATCATTAAATGGCTAGCAGAGGCAACACTCATTTTCATTGAGCCCGCAATTGGATTTTTTGTCATAACTTTTTCAATAAACTCTTCTTCTGGGCGACCAATAACATCCTTCACTGTAATCATACCAACTAATTTATTTTTAGCGGTTACTACAGGGTATGCCCCGTGAGTAGTACGCTCATTTTCGCGTTTAAAGTCGGCTAAAGTTTGTGATGTTTGTAGCACTTTCGTTTCGTCAATAGCTACATAAATATCTTCAATAAATAAAATATCCTTTTTAATTAACTGGTCATAGATGGCACGGTTAATCATTGTAGCTACTGTAAATGTATCATAGCTCGTTGTAATGATTGGTAACTCTAACTCATCTGCAAGTTGTTTGTTTTCTTCTGTGGTATCAAAGCCACCTGTAATTAATACGGCTGCTCCTGCTGTTAATGCATTTTCATGCGCTTTAAAGCGGTTACCTACAATAAGTAAGCTACCTGCGTCTGTATAACGCATCATATCCTCTAATTGCATCGCACCTATAACAAATTTCGTTAAGGTCTTGTGCAAGCCACCTTTTCCACCTAATACTTGCCCATCAATGATGTTAACAATCTCCGCAAATGTTAAGCGTTCAATATTTTCTTTTTTCTTTTTCTCGATACGAATCGTACCTACACGCTCAATCGAGCTTACAAGTCGTCGGTTCTCTGCCTCTTTAATTGCGCGGTAGGCTGTGCCCTCACTGACTGCCATTTCTTTCGCAATTTGACGTACAGATATTTTATCCCCTACTGGTAAAGACTCGATATAACGTAGTATTTTTTCATGTTTTGTTGACATACAATCACCTGTTTCTATAGCTGTTTTACTATGCCTTTAGTGTACCATACTTGCCCTATTACTTTGTAGTACAACTAATAGTTTAAATTGTATAACAGTTTCCACTTTTTATCATTAAACGTTGATATAACTACAAAAACATCTTCTGCCATAATGAAACAGAAGATGCTTTCAGGTTTTTTACAGTGTAACAGCTCCGCCTGGCTGTACAATTTGTACACTAGCACCTTGCACTAGCTCAGCAAATTTTTGTGGGTCCTGCTTAATTGGTGGGAATGTATCAAAATGTACTGGTACAACAGATTTAGGTCGCAATAATTTAACTGCTTGCGCCGCATCCTCTGGCCCCATCGTAAAATTATCCCCAATTGGTAGAAAGGCCACATCTATATCATGTTTGTTACCAATGAGCGCCATATCACCAAACAGTGCAGTATCACCTGCATGGTAAATTGTTTTGCCTTCGACTTCTATTACAAGCCCCATTGGCATCCCCATATAAATAATTTCATTGTCTTCTGTAATATATGATGAACTATGGAAGGCTTGTGTGTATGTTACTTTACCAAAATCAAATTGCCATGCACCACCAATATTCATACCATGCGTAGTAAATCCTTGAGCGCCTAGCCATGTTGCTAACTCATGTGAACCAACAATAGTTGCACCACTTTGCTTAGCAAGCTGTATAGTGTCACCAAAATGATCATTGTGTCCATGTGTAAGTAAAATATAATCAGGCATTTCATTTTCTACTACTAAATCGGACAATTGATTGCCTGTAATGAAGGGGTCAATCAATATTGTCTTACCACCCGTAACAATTTTTACTGCTGCATGTCCATGATACGTAATTTGCATAATCTATTCCTCCTCAATGTATCTTATACCCTTATATTCGTTATTATTCGCAAAAATCCTGCTATTTTTGCTATCCTTATACATGAAGTACATTTATATAGGAGGTTTTCTTCATGCAAGAAACAATGCAAACATATTTACAACAATCAGCAACTGATGCTGTGTTAATTACGACGCCTGAGAACGTATTTTATTTAACAGGCTTTCATAGTGAACCCCACGAACGTTTACTAGGTGCTGTATATTTTAAACAAGGTGAACCGCTTATTATTTGCCCACAAATGGAAGTACCTGATGCTAAACGTGCATCTGGCTTTAGCAATGTCATTGGTTATTATGATACCCAAAACTCAATGGATGTATTAGCAGAAGCTATGAAGGCACGCGGTGTAAAATCTTTAGCTATTGAAAAACACCAACTAAATGTAGCGCGCTACGAAAACCTAGTCGGTCATTTTTCTCAGCAAGCGATTAGCGGTTTTGATACAAAAATGAATTATATCCGCGTGATTAAAGACGAAAATGAGCTAGCTAAATTGCGCGAAGCTGCTAAGCTTGCAGATTTTGCCGTTCAAGTGGGTGTTGATGCAATCGCTGAAGGTAAAACGGAGCTCGAAATCCTTGGAGAAGTTGAAGCAGCTGTTAAAAATAAAGGTTACGATATGTCATTTAGCACAATGGTACTTACTGGTTTAAACTCTGCTTCACCACACGGTAACCCAGGACACAATAAAGTACAAAAGGGCGATATGGTATTATTCGATCTTGGTGTAATTTATGAAGGCTATTGCTCAGACATTACACGTACGGTAGCCTTTGGCGAACCAACAGCCGCTCAAAAAGAAATTTACGACACAGTATTAGCTGCTAATGAAGGTGCAATCGCTGAAATCAAGCCAGGTGTAACAGCTGCTCATCTTGATAAAACAGCACGCGATATTATTACTAACGCAGGCTACGGTGAATACTTCCCTCACCGCCTTGGTCACGGTCTTGGCATTTCAGTACATGAGTTCCCTGACATTAGTGGTGCTAATGATATGAAGCTAGAAGAAAATATGGTATTTACGATTGAGCCTGGTATTTATAAGGGTGATGTAACAGGCGTACGCATCGAGGATGATGTGGTCGTTACAAAAGATGGCGTTGAAATTTTAACTAAATTCCCAAAACAATTAACAATTATTCGCTAATAAAAAGGAGGCTAGGACAATGTCCTAGCCTCCTCATTTTATGCTAATAACGTTGTAACATCTACGTATGGTAAATCAAATGCTTCAGCCACACCTTTAAATACTACATGGCCATCTAATGTATTAATGCCTTTACGTAACGCTTCATTGTCTAAACAAGCCTTTTTAAAACCCTTGTTTGCAATTTGAAGTGCATACATTACCGTATTGTTTGTTAAAGCTACAGTTGATGTACGTGGCACTGCGCCAGGCATATTAGCTACTGCATAGTGTACAACACCATGTTTGACATACGTTGGCTCATCATGTGTTGTTACGCGGTCTGATGTTTCAAAAATACCACCTTGGTCAATCGCAATATCAATTACTACTGAACCTTCCTGCATTTCCTTAACCATGGCCTCTGTTACTAATTTTGGTGCACGAGCACCAGGGATTAGCACTGCGCCAACTACTAAATCTGAGCGCTTAACTGACTCTGCAATATTGTAAGGGTTAGACATTAACGTTTGTACTTCACGACCAAACACATCTTCTAACTGACGTAAACGCTCTGGGTTTAAATCAAGCACTGTTACGTCCGCACCCATACCAATAGCTGTTTTCACAGCGTTTGTACCTGCTACACCGCCACCAATTACTGTAACGCGACCACGCTGAACACCTGATACACCGCCTAATAAAATACCGCGGCCACCATAAATATTTTCTAAGTATTGCGCACCAATTTGTGTTGCCATTTTACCTGCGACCTCACTCATTGGTGTAAGTAATGGCAAAGTATTATTTGGTAATTGTACAGTTTCGTACGCGATACCTACTACCTTTTTCTCTAACATTTTTTCTGTTAATGTTTGCTCTGCTGCTAAATGTAAATATGTGAAAAGAATTTGCCCCTCGAAGAAGTAATCATACTCACTTTCGATTGGTTCTTTAACTTTTAAAATCATTTCATGTGACCAAGCTTCTTTAGCTGTAGCTACAATATGAGCACCCGCTTCTTTATAGTCCTCATCCTTAAAGCCTGAGCCAAGCCCTGCGTTTGTTTCGATATAAACCTCATGTCCGTTTGATACAAGTGTAACAACACCGGCTGGCGTCATCGCCACACGATTTTCATTATTTTTTAATTCCTTTGGAACACCAATTTTCATTTTTCTTTTCTCCCTTCTCTAAAAAACCTGTCTACATAATGTGACAAGAGGTTTTAAGCTTCTTCTCTATTTTAGCAAATTTTATCTGAAAATTCTTCCTCATTTTTTGAAAGCGTAAATTTGGTATACTAAAACCATGCCAACTAGAGGAGGTTGTTTATATGACAAATCACTATCAAACTATTTTAGTCGCCATTGATGGCTCAACTGAAGCACACTTCGCCTTCCGCAAGGCCATCGCTGTAGCTAAGCGTAATGAGGGTGCTACACTACACATTGTTCATGTTGTCGATACGCATGCCATTGACTCTGTCGATTTATATTTACAAAACATTCAAGAGAAGGCGCTACTACTATTAGCTGATTATAAAACAGAGGCTACTGAAGAGGGCGTTGACAATATTGTTGTCGCTATTGAGTACGGGGCACCAAAGAGTGTGATTCCTAAAAAAATTGCTAAATCCATTGATGCTGATTTAATCATTTGCGGAGCTACAGGTCTAAATACTGTTGAGCGCTTATTCTTCGGCTCAGTATCTGGCGCTATCGTGCGTCATGCAAGCTGTGATGTCCTTGTTATTCGTACACCTGAACAGTAAGTTGCAACTTTTCAACAAAGTTATAACAATTGCGCTATAATCCACACACTTTCGATGCATTATTAGCGATTTTTCTAAAATTTTCTGACATGGCTATTTCCTTTAACAAATCATTTGGTATAATCAAGGTATAAACATAGAGGAGGTAATTTTAATGGCTAATAATTATCAAAACATCGTAGTTGCAGTTGATGGTTCTCCAGAAGCTCACTATGCGTTCCGTAAATCAATCGACGTGGCAAAGCGTAACCCGGGTTCTACAATTCACCTAGTTAACGTTATCGACACTCGCTCATTCGCAGCAGTTGAAGCTTATGACCGTTCTATCGCTCAACGCGCGAAGGAAAATTCGGATCAATTACTTGCTGGCTACAAAGAAGAAGCAGCAGCTGAAGGTGTAGACCAAGTTAACTTAATCGTTGAATACGGTGCACCAAAAAACATCATCACTAAAGAACTTTCAAACTTAGTAGAAGCAGATTTAATCATCTGTGGTGCAACAGGTCTTAACGCTGTTGAACGCTTTTTAATTGGTTCAGTATCTGAAGCAATCGTTCGCTCTGCGAAATGTGACGTACTTGTAATCCGTACGCCTGAAAAGTAATACATAAAAAGGATGTGCCGCGGCACATCCTTTTTACTTTTGCTCTTGCCAAATCTTCACTTTTTCGAAGAATAGGCCAAGGGCATTTTTATTTTGTAAGCTCGGTACTTTAGCTAATAATACTTCCTTAGGCGCGCGCATCTCTGCATGCTGTTTTTGTAAAATTAACAAGCTTTTTTCATGTGCACGGCTTGTAAACATACCATCAGGTAATTGGATAACTGCCTGAATCCACGCATGAGACTTAATATATTTATGCAACTGGGCTGCCTGCTCTGATTCAAATAGTGTAGCTGGGATTAAAAAGAACGCATAGCCGCCCTCTTTTACATAATTCATGGATTGCTCAATAAATAAATGATGCGCATAACTCATCCCCTCAGTAGCACATAGCTCATACTCAAGCGCTACTTCTTCATTTGGGTAATAGCCAACAGGTAAATCACATACGACTGCATCTACAGGTGCTACTAACAGTTTTTCAAGCGCATCTTGACGGTATAAGGTAATAGGTTGCGCTAAAAGCTCGGCTGTTGCAGATGCTAAATGAATAAGTAACTCATCCACTTCAATACCCGTTGCTTCTACTTTTCCTACCATATTCATAATCGTAAAAACAAGATTACCTGTACCAAGTGCTGGGTCAAGTAATGTAACGTTGTCACTATCTTGATAAAACTGTTCAACAAAATAGCCTACTAAAAAACCAAGTGTGTCTGGCGTCATTTGGTGGTTAGGTTGAGATGCTTTACGCATGCCTTTTAATACAGCAATTTGGACCGCTTTACGAATATCATCTTTCGTTGCATCAGCTGTTGGTAATACATAATCGCCTGCTAGTGCCGTATCTAGTGCGTCTAACACGCCCTCTAAATAGCTCACCTGTTGAGTATCTACAAAATGATCTGCTTTCTCATTTAAGGCTGCAAATAATTGTTCCATTTTTTCCATTCATCAAACGTCCTCTCAAAAAAATAAAGCTGTTTAGCTCATTGCCGCTAAACAGCTAAAATTTTATGCTAATGCTTTAACTGCTTCAATTGCAGCTTCGTAATTTGGATGATTTGTAGCTTCTGGTACATACTCTGTATAAGTGACAGTACCTTCTTTATCTACTACAAATACCGCACGCGCTAATAATCGTAATTCTTCGATTGCTACGCCATATGCTTTACCAAATGATAAGTCACGGTGATCTGATACCGTTTGTACTGCATCAATCCCCGCTGCACCACACCAACGCTTTTGTGCGAATGGTAAATCAACAGATACCGTATAAATGATTACATCGTCGCCAAGCTCTGCAGCCGCTTCGTTAAATTTACGTGTTTGTGCATCACAAACGCCTGTGTCTAATGAAGGTACTACACTAAATAAACGAATTTTACCTTGTGAGTCTGCTAATGTTACTGGTGATAAATCGTTTGCAAGCACCGTGAAGTCTGGTGCTTTGTCACCTACTTTAACTTCGTTGCCTAAAAGTGTTACTGGGTTATTTTTAAATGTAATTGTTGCCATCATTATGACCTCCTCGTTATATCCTTAATAATAGCATATACCACTCGTCTTTGACTCGCACTACGCACGGAAATTTGGAAAGCATAAAAAAGAAGCTACGCTAATTTGCGTAGCTTCTGTTGTTTAACTTTGTGTAAGTTTAACGTAAACACCTTCATGCACTACATACGTATCAGCAAAATAATCATGCAAGCCTTGATGCTTTGGCAAAATAGCTACAAAAATATACAGCAAAATAATAAAATTACTAATAAAGCGACCAATCCATTCACGGAATATGATATCAAGTAATTTTGGCTTTTCGCCATTTATTTTCACCACGCGCAAGCCAAATATCATCTTGCTAAGTGTCTGCTGAAAGAATAGTGTCATGATAATAAAATAACCATAATACACTACTGCTGACGCTACAACAATCGGTGCATACCATAGCTTGTCGTCAAAGGATATCCCAAATAAATAAAACAAGGGGTTAACTAACAGCCCGGTTAATGCGACAACAAGGAGTGAATCCATAATAAAGGCAAAGAAGCGTATCCAAAAGCCTGCTGCTTTTACTTCGTACACATCCATCTTTATTACGGGAGTTTCGATATATGACATGTCTGTTTCGTGTGTCATGCTAGCCCCTCCTTAGTTATCACCATATAAGTACATCATTTGTGGTGTATTGTGATTTGTTAACATCTTCATCATAAAGCGTTCTTCTAGCGATGGGCCAAAGAAATTAGCCGTTTTTAAACCTAGTAGTGAACGCCAGTTTGTTGATGGGTCTTGGTACTCAATCACTTGAGCATCAGCTAAATCAAAATCTTTTCGCATAGCTTCAATCACTTGATCACGGTCAGCGATTTCGTCTACTAATCCTGCTTTAATTGCTTGCGTACCACTCATAATACGACCATCCGCTACTTCTTTCACGTCTGCCTCTTTCATGCCACGACCTTCTTCAATAATATCAACGAAAGTTTCGTAAGATTCATTAATCATTTCCTGCATCATGGCACGCTCTTCAGGCGTTACTTGACGCATTGGGCTTAACATATCCTTATGCTCACCTGATTGGAAATTTTCATAGCGTACGCCAATTTTTTTAGCTAACTCTTGGTAATTAATTGTTTGCATAATGACACCAATTGAGCCTGTAATGGTTTCTTGCATTGCAAAGATTTTGTCAGCAGGTGCAGAAATATAATAACCACCTGATGCCGCCATTGCTCCCATTGTTACATAAACCGGAATGTCACGCGCTTCCTTCATCTCAATTAACTTTTTACGGATTTCAGCAGATTCGATAACGCCACCACCTGGTGAGTTAACGTATAATACAACGCCTTTGATTGTCTTATCACTTTTGACAGCATCAAGTTGCGCTAAAAAGTTTTTGTGATTATAACCTACAGCAAATGCACCTGTTTCTACATTTTGAATAGTGCCATCTACTTGTAAATAAGCAATTTTCTCTTTCGCATTACCTGGTTGCATCACCTTTGTTGGCACACTAGTTGATTGCTCCTCAATAATTTGATCCGCTGTTGCAGTAGCCGAAGATTTTAACGCTATAATGACCGTGTTAACCCCAATCGATACCGCAAAGAGCACTAATGCAATAACGAGTGCAGTCCATCTTTTTGGATTCATCTTAACTCCTCCTTATAATAAGTCAGCAAATTTATCCTCTGCCTTTTTCTTTTCAGGGTACACATAAACCTCACGATTTGTCACTGCGCGCTCAATTAATTCCTCGTAATTTGTACGCTCCTCGTAGTGTGCAACCTTTTCTACCTTTGGTTTTGTTTTTGGATTTGCTGGCGTAAAGATTGTACAGCAATCCTCATACGGACGAATTGATGTCTCATATGTGCCAATTTTTTCGGCAATGTTAATAATATCTAGTTTATCATATGCGATAAGTGGACGCAGGATTGGTGTATTTGTCACATCATTAATCGCTGTTAAACTGTCTAAAGTTTGGCTTGCTACTTGTCCCAAACTCTCCCCTGTTACGATAGCTAAGGCATTAATATCCTCGCGTACTTTATCAACA
Source organism: Lysinibacillus sp. BF-4 (assembly GCF_000743635.1). Classification (NCBI taxonomy): domain Bacteria; kingdom Bacillati; phylum Bacillota; class Bacilli; order Caryophanales; family Bacillaceae; genus Lysinibacillus; species Lysinibacillus sp. BF-4. The sequence goes on from NZ_JPUW01000002.1 coordinate 40,946, forward strand.
GCACGTAACATCATACGACGCGTTGCTGTCATTGACATATTTTCAGGCACATCTTCTTTAATTTGCAGTTGGATTTCCGTAAAGGGAATAACATGTAGACGTACTTTCGCGCCGAACTTTGTTAATTCCTTCGCTAAATCCTTTACTTTTTCTAATGAGTTATCACTTGTATACGGTGGGCTAAAGAAGTGTACAGCATCTAAACGTACGCCGCGCTTCATCATAAGGTAGCCAGCAACTGGGCTATCAATACCACCCGACAGCATAAGTACAGAGCGGCCATTTGAACCGATTGGCATACCACCAGCACCTTGGATAACTTGCGCCATAATATAAACCGCATCCATACGTACTTCGATACGCATTTCGATTTGCGGTTTGCGCATTTGTACTTTTAGGTTTTGGTAAGTGCTTAATACCGTTGCGCCAATTACACGTTGAATAGCATGTGACTCTAACGGGAATTTTTTATCCGTACGCTTTACTTCTACTTTAAATGTGTACGTTTCATTTTCGTATTGCTTCATAACATCTTTCGCTAGTTGCTTCATTACTTCAATATCTTTTTCGCACGCAGCTACTGGGCTAAATGATTGAATACCAAATACATGCTTAAGACGCTCTACAAGCTCATCCTTCATTTCCTCATTATCTAACGCAATAAACATACGGTCATGCTCTGTACGAATTGTTAAATGCCCTAAATCAGCTGTTGAGTAACGAATATTTTCGCGCAAGCGACGAATAAAGTCCATTTTATTTTTACCTTTTGTTGATAGTTCACCGTAACGAATTAAAATTTCTTTCCAAATCATAATGATGCTCCTTTTAATTGTGTAATTACTGTACGTAAAATACGCGCAGCCTCTGTTACCTCTTGATCGGTAGTAAGCGCACCTAAACTCATGCGCACAACACCCTTTTTATAACGTGGATCTAACTTAATTGCTTCTAACACATGACTAGTTTGCTGTTGCTTAGATGAACAGGCACTTGATGTCGAAACAATTAGCCCTTTACCTTGCAATGCATTAATTAAAATTTCGCCACGTAGCTCTTTGACAGCAAACGTAATAATATGAGGTGCACCTTGCTTAGTGGATACTACTTTGACATCTGGTAATTCAAGTAGCATTGCCACAAGCTGATGGCGCCATTTTACATACTTAGCAAAGTGTATTTCTTGCTCATCAAATGCTAATCGCATTGCTTTAGCAAGTACAACATTTTGGGCTACAGCTACTGTACCACTACGAATGCCAAACTCCTGTCCGCCTCCCACGATATGAGGGGTTATTAATGGACGCTTGCGAAATGCTAATAAGCCTGTGCCCTTTAAGCCATGAATTTTATGACCGGAAATAGTAATACAATCAGGCCCAGCCTCACCGTTAAAATAAATAGGCAATTTACCAAAACTTTGTACGGCATCTACATGAAAATGCGCACGACTTTGCTCATGCACAATTTTTGCGATTTCTGCAAGTGGTTGCACAGCACCTATTTCATTATTTACATGCATTATACTTACTAACACCGTATCTTTACGCAAAGCTTGTTGTATAGAAGTTGTCGTTACTTCACCACTTGCATTCACAGGCAAATAAGTAATGCTATAGCCTTGTTCCTCCAGCACTTTCATAGCTTCTAATACAGAAGGGTGTTCGATTGCTGTTGTAATAATATGTTTCCCAATATGCTCATTACTCTTTGCTAAACCGAATATCGCAAGGTTGTTTGATTCTGTACCCCCAGATGTAAAAATTGTATGCGCTGGCTCTGTTCGCAAAATGGTCGCAACTTGCTCGCGTGCACGTGACAGTAAAGCATTTGCTTCTACACCTGCTTCATGAATCGATGCAGGGTTTGCATAGTACTGCTCGTTTATTTTTACGAAGGCTTGTAGCACATCGTGAAAAGGTTTTGTTGTTGCACTATTATCAAAATAAATCATGGTATCATTCCTTCACAAAATTTAACAAGAAAAAGGCTACCCGATTTGGATAGCCTCAATCATTATAACGCTTTTCATGGTCAACGTACACCGTTAATATTAGAGCTCTCGCAAATCGGCCTCTACCATTTGTTGTACCTTTTCTAATGCACCTGGTTCTGCTTCTTCTACCGCAGCTCCCGCTTCTTCAAGTGCCTTTGTATATTGCGCATTGACAAATGCTCGTTCCGCTTCAGTCAAGCGCTCATCAAGTTGCTGGTTTGTAGCGCGATAACGGTTACCATATTGAATAATACGCTCAATTGCTAAAACATCCTCAACTAATTGTTGAGAAGCCTCAGATACATTAGCCATAGCCTGTTCAGTTTCTTCAACTTTTTGACCTACATCATTCATATCAAGGGGCACTTGACGCAAGCCTTCATGCACAACATAAATTAATTCAGCTACGCCTTCAAGCTCTACTTGTAACTGGGCAGGTACACCAGGAATATTGGCTTTATTAAGCATACGCTCTGTATTTTGCAAGGTACGTTCAATGACAACTAAACGCTTACGCGCGTCTTCCTCATCTACGCGTAAATTTTTCATACGTCGCGAGAATTCTTCATGGATATTCATTATTTTTCCTACTGCTAAATCAATTGTTTCTAGCTCATCACGTAGACTTGAGTAAGCAGATTTGCCCTCACGTACTTGCATAGCTACTAAGTCATAACGCTTTTGAAGTAAGTCTAACTGACGCAGACATTCTCTTGGCACATCAGCATCTTCCTCAGATAAATGGTAGCTCTCTTGCACATACTCCGCTTCTGTAATCGTGTGGCGCAAACTTTGTTGTAATTTTGTAATCTTACCAAACATACTATCGCAATGTTTATCTAAATACTGCTTAGCCATTACCTCGTTTTCTAATACATCATAAAAGTAGTCAATTGTTTCATTTAAATCCTCAATACGTTGTCGAATCGTATCTAACTCTAAATTTTTCATATCTTTTTTTAGCACAGTAATTTCTTCATCAACTTGCTCAAATGCATCTAGTAGCTCCAAATGACGAAGATAGTAGCCCTGCCCTTCCATTTCAGCATAGCCTCCACGGATTTCTGCTAATGATGAAGGGATATTAGTTTGTACGTCTGTTAATAGTGTAGGTATATCTTGAATGAGTTGCAAAAAGTTTTCTGCCTCTCGTTGCAACTGCTCCACTAACTCCCTCGCCTCTAAATAATTACCATTGTCAGTAAGCTCTTTAAATTGCTCACTTTGTGGTGTAAAGGCCTCTAAACGCTCTTCAAGCGCCGGTAATGCATCGCCAAAAGCATGTTGGTGAGCAAGTAATGTTTTACGTGCCGCTTTATATTTTTCATTTAATTCTTCAATTTCAATGCGGTTTTTTTCTTCGCTGCCAATTAGCTCATTTAACTCTGCCACAATTTTATCTTGTGTTTGGCTAGCTGTTTTCAAATATCCTTTAATTTCTTCTTCTAAGATCGTAGCCTTTTTAAATTTAAAACCACGAATATTATCTTCAATATCTTGAAGTAATTCATTAATTACCTCAACATACTCACCCTTAATCTCATCATTCATACCACGCCAGCGATCAAACATTTCCTCGGTTTGACCATTCATGTTTAATGCTTTAACTTTCGTTAACTCCTCGTTGATAGGTTTATTCTGCATTTCTCGACGCTGTTGTTCTAGCACTTCCATGATTTTTCGGTGTTTTCTTTGCTGTTGTAATAATACGATTATGATAACGAGTAGTATGACAATTGGAATGATGATATACTGCATCGTAAGCCTCCTAGTGTAGTTCCTGTTATTTCGTTTACGCTTTCATACTTCAAAATTTTAATATACAATTAGTTTAGTATACATTATATACTAACATACGTTAATTTGTAGGCTTTTTTGTAGAATTCGAATAATTTATGGAAGGTTGTGTTCCTAGTATGAGACAAGACAAACACATTCATACGCCATTTTGCCCACATGGGTCGACAGATGCCCTAGAAGGTTATATTGAAAAAGCAATTTCTTCAGGTTTTAAAGAAATTTCCTTTACAGAACATGCGCCCCTGCCCGACTCTTTTATCGACCCTACACCATTAAAGGATAGCGGTATGGATTTTGCCCTACTAGAAGCTTATTTCACGTCTATCGCTAAAGTTAAACATCAATACGCAAAAGATATTTCAATCCTTTGTGGTTTAGAGGTAGATTTTATCGAAGGGTTTGAGCAACAAACAACGCATTTTTTAAATCAATACGGCGAACACCTTGATGATGCTATACTTTCTGTCCACTTTTTACGCGACCAAAGCCGTTATGTTTGCATTGATTATTCACCAGAAGTTTTTATGGCGTTTGCTACGCAACTTGGTAGCACAACACGCGTTTATGAACATTATTACAACACAGTTGAAAAATCTATAGTAGCTGATTTAGGACCTTATAAACCAAAGCGCATTGGCCACCCTACCCTTGTGCATAAATTTCAATTAGCCCATAAGGAAAACATAAATGATACAGCTATGATTCAGCAAGTTTTACGCACAATGCATACACATAATTATGAGTTGGATGTAAATAGTGCTGGCTTAGTAAAAGAGTTTTGCTTAGAGCCTTACCCTCCCTATCCAATGATTACATATGCTAAATCGTTAGGTATCCCTCTTGTATTTGGCTCAGATGCACATACCATTAAAGGGTTGCATCAACAATATGACACAATAAAGGAGTTACTATAATGTTTAAACCAACAACTTATAACGGCGAACTTGAAACACAGTACGCATCACTACAACAACAGCTAGGCGCTTTATTAGCAGGCGAAACAAACATGATTGCTAATCTTAGCAATACATCTGCACTACTTAATCAATTTTTACATACCGTAAACTGGGTAGGCTTTTATTTACGCGAAGGTGATGAACTTGTATTAGGGCCTTTCCAAGGGTTACCTGCTTGTGTACGCATCCCACTCGGTAGCGGTGTTTGTGGTAGTAGCGCTGCTAAGGATAAAACATTCGTAGTAGAAGATGTCCATCAATTCCCAGGTCATATCGCTTGCGACGCCGCGTCTCGTTCTGAGATTGTAATTCCTCTTCATAGAGATGGTGAGGTTATTGGCGTGTTAGATATCGATAGTCCTGTTACTGCTCGTTTTACAGAACAAGACAAGCAAGGGCTTGAGAATATTATCCGCTTACTTGAACAAGCACTATAAACCAATATAAATAAGCAACTGCTTTAAGGAATTCATATCCCTTTTAGCAGTTGCTTATTTCATTATTCTCCATAAACGACGAAACGATTTTTACCGCTGTTTTTAGCCTGGTATAAAGCGTCATCTGCTTGTGAAAATATTGATTTAAATATAGGCTGTTCATCCGTATTCCAAGTAATTAAACCTGCTGAAATTGTCACCTGGGGCTTAGTAATTTTAGGCATTACTTCAACAAATTTAGCTGCTACTTCTTTTGCATAGGCTACACTTACATTTGGAATACAAACCGCAAGTTCTTCCCCACCCCAGCGAGCACAAATCCCTTGCTCACCTACCATCGCTGTTAGTTGTTTCGAAATTTGCACTAATACTTCATCACCAATTTGATGCCCGTGCGTGTCGTTGATGCGTTTAAAATTATCAATATCAATTAAAAAGAACATACCTTTTGCATAGTCATCTAACGCTTGCTCTACATATTTATCTAAATAACTTCGTGCATAAAGCTTTGTTAAATGATCGCGGTCTACCATCTCTTGTAACTGGTTTTGCAAAATGGTATTTGCCATCGCTAAAGAAGAATGATGGATAAGTGATTGCATTAATTTAAAACTATCAAACGGAAAGAAGTAGGAGTCACGGTGAAGTACAACACAATAACCATGAATTTTCTCTTCTATTAAAATAGGAATTGCCATCATAGAGTTGTAGATTACAGGTTGATTTACCTGTCTACTGAAATCAGCAATGAATACAGGATCCTTTGTAGTTTCAAAGCGATCTTGGATATATGTTGTATAAATGCGCGCGGCATCTTTAAAAAAGAATGCCGATGCCTCTTTTAATTTCAATTGCCCCCGCTCTTTAAACATAAAGCAAATTTCTTGAGGTTGAAATGATTTTTGTAGCTGGGACTTTAAGTAAACAAACATTTCATCTATGTCCATCTTCATGTTAAGTCGATGGGATGTTTCATTAATTAATTGTAAATCACTAATTAAGCGATTGGATTGGCGGTGTAACTTGGCATTTTCGAGTGCATTACCACAAGCATCTGCTAGCATTCTAATAAAATCTTTTTCTTTACCCGAAAATACATAGTTCTCAGGACCTGAGATTTGTAGGATACCGTAAATAGCCTGACGTCCTTTAATAGGCGCATTTAACATACGACACTTTAAGTCTGCAGCTTGCTCAAAGGTTAATTCACCTGATACAAAAGCTTCGATGGTGGAAGCACGCTCAGACGTATAATCAAATAGTTTCACATTTAAAGTAAGCTCTCGATCTTGATCATTTGATAAAATCAAATTAACATTTAAATGAGGGATTTGTTTTTGTAATGTCACGAGCATATTTTCGAGGATAATATCAACATCCATTGTCGAATGAAATAAATCCGTAATCTTAAATAACTTTCGGTAATGCTCTTCATTTGTTTTTTCATTTGTAATACGATCCACTTTATACATAAGATCCGTTAATAATAAGAGGAACTGTTCGAAGCTTGGCGTTAACAAAAAGGCTTGCCACTCAGCTGTAGATTCAATGAGTAACACTCCTACAGGCTTTTCGTTAAGGCGTTGCAACAATATCGCATCTGTCATGTTTTCGTATTTTTTATACCCTTCTAAAAGGACAGGCTTTCTTACTACTTTATTTTGAAAAAAGTAGGGCTCAATCATTGCCCAGGAAATAGCGTCTTGGATGCTGTTATCTTGTGGATCTTTTTTTACAGGTAGTAAAATTTCTGATTCACACTTCAAGAAAACACTGTTGGTGATAGCGAAGTGCTTATTAAAGCAGGGATCTAAGACGCGCACATACTTATTAAAGTCATTAAATTCTAGTTCAGCATCTGTAATTAAACCAAGCAAGTCTGATTTAATATCTTTAAGTTTTTGTTCATGATTTGACATCGTATCACCTTTATTTCCAATCCTTCGATTTTCACTTCGTTGTTATAGTATAACCCAATCGTGACATTTTGACTATTACTTATTATATCTTTATACACAATTTTACCGCATTTTCATGATATTTCAATGTATTTCTTCTATAGAATTAGTAATTAGACCTAATAGGCTAATTTCCATGCCAATAGTTTAGTACTTACTTTGCAGTTGACTTCTCTACATAATAACGTTAAGATACACTATGTGTAAAATAGTGCAGCAGTTGTATGCGTACTTTTTTTAGTTTGTTCCTCTATTATACGTAATAGATGGTGCATCGCGTAACCTTTACGTCGGCTGCATGGGTGAAGATGCATGAAAACAAAATAATTAGTGCTCTAGATACATCTGGTTTGTTTTACAACAAAAACCAACTTTAAAGGAGGAGACACAATTATGTCTCGTTATACAGGTCCATCATGGAAACTTTCACGCCGCCTTGGTATTTCATTAAGCGGTACAGGTAAAGAAATCGAAAAGCGTCCTTACGCGCCAGGTCAACACGGCCCAACTCAACGTAAGAAATTATCTGAGTACGCTTTACAATTACAAGAAAAACAAAAATTACGCCACATGTATGGTGTAAACGAACGCCAATTCCGTACAGTTTTCAACAAAGCTGGCAAAATGCAAGGTAAACACGGTGAAAACTTCATGATTCTTCTTGAAACTCGCCTTGACAACCTTGTATACCGTATGGGCTTAGCTCGTACTCGTCGTGGTGCTCGCCAATTAGTTAACCATGGTCATATCATGGTTGATGGCAAACGTCTTGACATTCCTTCATACAGCGTTAAAGTAGGTCAAACGATTTCTCTACGCGAAAAATCACAAAACCTTACTGCTGTTAACGAAGCTTTAGAAGTTAACAACTTCGTACCAGAATACATCACTTTCGATGCTGATACTAAAGTTGCTACTTTCAACCGTATGCCAGAACGTTCTGAGCTAGACGGCCAAATCAACGAAGCTTACATCGTAGAGTACTACTCTCGTTAATAGCATTTCGTTGCATAGTGCAACAACAAAAATCCTCCAACCTTTATGGCTGGAGGATTTTTTTACCATTTAGGTAAGTAACTGAGCGGTAACGCCATACGTACTGTTTTATTAGGATCAACAACTTGGCAAATACGCAAGTTACCCACAAGAGATAATAAATGCGCCGCCTCTCCCTTAGTTAAATCACTGTAACGTACGACAAAGTCTACCATATGCTTTGTAGCTTCTATACTTGCTGCGTCTAACGTTTTTTGTGAAGACAGTGTATTAAGTTCCCCGTCCTTAATGTAAAACGGTGTCGGCCATTGTTCACCTTTAATAACCTCAATGGTTACTGTAATCTCACAAGGTACTTCGCCACCACAAACGGATACCTCACCATCCCCCATTGCCGCATGACAATCGCCCATAGCAAGTAAGGCTCCATCAACATTGACTGGTAAGTATAATGTGGTTCCTTCGGTAATGTCCTTACAATCCATATTGCCCCCGTGTGCATCAGGCGTGCCGCAAGAGATTGCCTCTCCTGCTGGTGCAGTACCGATAACACCAATCATTTTATTTAAAGGAATTTTAATAGCTTCTGTAAATTGAATATGATTATCTTCTATTGCAAGGCGTTTAAATGTTGTATCTGTTAACTCATCGCCTAGTACCCCCATATTAGGTCCCGTCACCATTGTTACGGTATCACCAATCGCTAGCTCTTTAATATGAACAGCTAAAATGTCACCTGGCTCTGTATCAGTAACATAAATTGGTCCTGTTGCAGGGTTGATTTTATCCCAGTCGAGTGCAGTAAAAGACGAGGCATCCGTTAACTGATTAGTAAAGCAATCGTACGCTTCAAATGTAATGGTCTCCCCACTATTTACTTTACAAACTGGTACATTGTACTTGTCCATCGCATAGATGGCATTTTCTTTTTTAATATAGTGCATATTACCACTCCCTTTGTCTGTCATAGCTCTAGTATAACGCAAAACGCCGACTTCGTTAAAAGTCGGCGTTTTAGGATTAGTTAAATGTAACCATTGTATATTTCTTTTTACCACGACGTGCAATGGTAAAGGCATCGTCTAAACGTACAGATGCGTCTACTACAAAGTCTAAATCTTGTACGCGGTCACCATTAATTGAAATTGCACCGTTCGTCACATCTTCACGTGCTTGACGTTTTGAAGAAGAAATACCCGCTTCTACAATAAAGTCCACGATATTTTTATCTTCTTTTGCCATTTCAGCTGTTGGTACACCTTTAAATGCATCGCGCATTTCTTCTACTGAAAGTGCTTTTAAATCGCCTGAGAATAAAGCTTGTGTAATACGCTCCGCCTGCTCAAGTGCTGCTTCACCATGCACTAAGCTTGTCATAGCTTGCGCTAACGCTTTTTGTGCTTTACGTAAATGCGGCTCTTCCTCAACAGAAACAGCTAATGCTTCGATTTCTTCACGGCTTAGGAAGGTAAAGATTTTTAAGTATTTGACAACATCGCTATCCGCTGCGTTAATCCAGAATTGGTAAAACTCATATGGTGATGTTTTCTTCGCATCTAACCAAACTGCACCACCAGCTGTTTTACCGAATTTTGTACCATCCGCTTTTGTCACAAGTGGGATTGTGAAGCCGTAAGCTTTTGTTTCTTCGTCATGTGTACGACGTAATACTTCTAAACCTGTTGTGATGTTACCCCATTGATCCGAGCCACCGATTTGCATACGTACGCCATGATTATCATATAAATGCACGAAGTCTGCTGCTTGCATTAACATGTAAGAGAACTCTGTAAATGAAATCCCTTGGTCTAGGCGTGATGCTACATTGTCTTTTGCTAACATGTAGTTAACGCTTAATAATTTACCGTAATCACGTAGGAAGTCAATTAATGTTAACTTGCCAATCCAATCTTTATTATTCACTAATTTTGCTGCATTATCACTTGCTGCATCAAAATCAAAAATCATTTCTAATTGTTTTTTAATACCTTGTACGTTTTGATCTACTTGAGCAGTAGTTTGTAATTGGCGCTCCTCTGAACGACCTGATGGGTCACCAACCATACCTGTTGCTCCGCCTACTAATAGTACAGGCTTGTGTCCGTGCATTTGAAAACGACGTAGTGTTAGTAAAGGTACAATATGACCAATGTGCATTGAGTCTGCTGTTGGGTCAACGCCACAGTATAATGAAATTTTTTCTTCGCTTAATAATTTTTCCATGCCTGCTGCATCCGTTTGTTGGTATAACAGCCCGCGCCATTCTAAATCTTGAATTAATTCGTTTGTCATTGTAGTTTCCTCCTAAGTTTTACGTGCAGATAAAAAAAGCCCTGCATGCATAAAATATGCATGCAGGGACGTTTATGTATAAACGCGGTACCACCCAGCTTGAAGATTGCTCTTCCACTTCATTCACCATAACGCGGCGTGGCACGTTTTTGCTCCTGATACGTAATTCATTTTTATACTATGGTTAGCTCACAGCGACCGCCAACTCTCTCAAACAGGGAGTATAAAAACTACTGCAAATCAATCTTTGCAAAAATTGTATAAAACTATACTAGCTATTTTACCGATTTTTATTTCATTGTCAATAAATATATTCGTAAATATTTTATTATGCTATAATGGACAAGATTTATAGGAGGTCGATGAAGTGAAAGATTGGATTGCTAAAGTCAACAATCGCATCGAACAACTTTTTGAAAAACCGTGGATGGCTAAAGTCCGTATTTCGAGTGCAATTACTTGGAATCTTGCTTTATTATTACTTGTTATGGCTATTGTAGGTGGCGTTTTTGCTTTTTCTGTAGGCGCCGGTTATTTTGCATCACTAGTAAGTAAAGAGCCATTACGCACCGAAAAAGAGATGCGCGATCTTGTCTTCAATTATGAAGAAACGAGTGAAATGTATTTCGCAGACAATATTTATATCGGTAATATCCGTACCGATTTAGACCGTCGCGAAACTTCTATTGATAAGGTATCACCCTTCGTTGTTAATGCCGTACTTGCTACTGAGGACGAATACTTCCGCGAGCATGATGGTATTGTACCTAAAGCATTAATTCGTGGTGTGTTACAAGATGTTTTAAACTCTGCTAACCAAACAGGTGGCTCAACGTTGACACAGCAACTCGTTAAAAACCAAATTTTAACGAATGAAGTATCATATGAGCGTAAGGCAAAGGAAATCTTACTAGCCATGCGTCTTGAACACTTTATGACAAAAGAAGAAATTTTAGAAGCTTATTTAAACGTCATTCCCTATGGACGTAACGCCTCTGGCCGTAATATCGCCGGAATTGAAACAGCAGCTCAAGGTGTTTTCGGCGTTAATGCCGCAGACCTTACATTAGAGCAGGCTGCCTTTTTGTCTGGCATCCCGCAAAATCCCTTCACCTTTACCCCATTTACTAACTTAGGTACGGTTAAAAGTGAAGAGTATTTAGCTGATGGACTAGCACGTATGAAAACAGTATTAAATCGCATGCTAGAAACAGGTTACATTACAAAGGAAGAACATAAAAAAGCGCTGGCTTATGATATTACAAAAGATTTTACAACACCACAACAACGTCCTGAAGACGTATATCCTTGGTTAACGTACGAAATTGAACGCCGTGCGAAAGAGGTTGTTGCTGGTATGCTAGCCGAACAGGACCAAATTGACCCTGCTCGCTTAAAAGAAGAAGAAAATTTACGTGATAAGTATATGCTTCTTGCAGACCGCGAAATTCGCTCTAAAGGTTACCGCATACATTCAACTGTCAAAAAAGATATGTATGATGCTATGCAAAAAATTACTAAGGACTATCAATACTACGGGCAAACTTATTCACAAACCGTTAAAGACCCACAATCAGGTGAAGATGTTGAACTTCAACAACCTGTACAAACAGGTAGTGTACTGATTGAAAATAAAACAGGTCGTATTTTAAGTTTTGTTGGTGGACGCGACTTTGCTATCGAAGAGCTAAACCACGCAACACAAGCGTATCGCTCAAATGGCTCTACTATGAAACCTCTACTCGTATACGGTCCAGCGATTGAGTACGGTAAAATCGGTGCAGGTAGCCCACTTGTCGATGTGAAATTTAATTTACGCGGCTATACACCAGGCAACTACACTTCTAGTTATGAAGCTGGACTTGTACCTGCGCGTGAAGCATTAGCACAATCACTTAACTTATCAGCACTACGTCTTTACTATAGTATTTTAGATCAACGCCCTGCCTCGTTTTTAGAAAAAATGGGCTTCTCTAAAATTACTGCAGAAGACCGTGAAAACTTAGCAACTGGTATTGGTGGTTTAAAGTATGGTACGACTGTTGAAGAAAACACTAACGCCTTTGCAACATTTGCAAACGGTGGTCAATATGTAGAGTCTTATATTATCGAAAAAATCGAAGACCCTACAGGTAATGTTGTTTACCAACATGAATCAGTAGCCGAACCTGTATTTAGTCCTGAAACTGCCTACATTATGACAGATATGATGCGTGATGTATTAAACAATGGTACAGGACAAAGTGCTAAGCAAAATTTAAAATTTGGCTATCAATTCTCTGGTAAAACAGGTACATCTGAAGAATATAAAGATGTTTGGTTTGTTGGGTATAACTCCGCTGTAACACTAGGTGTTTGGATGGGTTATGACCAACCGCGTTCGCTTTATACATTCAATAATACGTATATGCAACCAAGTAAACGTATTAACCTTTTATGGGCAACACTTATGAACGGTGTATATGATACACACCCTGATTGGGCAGCACCTAAGCAAGGCTTTGTGAAACCGCAAAACGTAATTTATGCTTCATTCTGTGGTATGTCAGGCATGGCTCCATCAAATGCTTGCGCAAATGCTGGTCTTGTTCGTTCAGATTTATTTAATGCCAAGGTATTTTTACCTTCTAAAGCGGATGACAGTATGTCAAGCTCAGCTGTTGTGCTCATTAATGGCACTTATTATACAGCTCTCGCTAATACACCAGGTGAATTTGTACGTCGTAGTGGCGGAGGCTTAAACCCTGAGTTCGTTCGTCGTATGCTTGGACCTTTAGGTGGCGACCCAAGTCGTCTTGTACCAAAAGGTTCAACACTCGCAAGTGGTGGCGCTGCCGTTAGCTTCCCTGTAAACGGGGTAGCACCAGCTGCACCAAGCGCTTCGATTAGTGGTAATACGTTAAGTTGGTCACGCTCCGCATCTAACGATGTTGTAGGTTACCGTATTTATAATGTATCTGGCGGTGGGCAATCGCTTGTTGCTTCCATACCAGAAGCCGGTCCTTACAGTATAACTGTAGGCGCAGGCGGTGCTTATATTGTAGTAGCTGTTGATATTGAAGGACTGTCTTCTGGTGCTTCAAACACAGCAACTGCTGCACCGGCAGCACCACCACCAGTACAGCAACCAACAGCTCCTGAACAACCGACAGAAAATGAGCCTGCGGAACCTGAGGAACAACCTTCTCAACCAGCAGAACCTGAACCAGAGCAACCTGCTGAACCTGCGGAGGATCCAACAGAATAATAAAAAGCGCAATTACTCCCAATCGAGTAATTGCGCTTTTTTATAGTTCTTGTAATATGCTGATTGCTTCATCAATCTCTGCTTTTGTTACTGTTAATGGTGGTACTAGACGAATAACATCCGTACCTGCTTGCACAACTAGCAAACCTGCCGCCTCAGCTTTTTTCACATAATCTGCTGCGACTGGCTCTCCACAATCTAGTCCGAGTAGTAAACCCTCTCCTACAACTTTAAATTGTGGTAGCTTTTTACTGAGCTGGTCCTTTGCATAAGCTGATAACGCTTGCACTTGCTCAAGGAACTCCTGCTCAAATACCGTATCAATTACTTTTTGCGCTACAGCTACTGCTAATGGGTTACCACCAAATGTTGTACCATGCGAGCCTGGCCCTAATGTATCGTATAAGGCCGGTTGCGCTAAAATAGCACCTATAGGGAAACCGCCGCCTAGCCCTTTTGCTAATGATACAATATCTGGCTTAAGTGCAGTATGCTCAAATGCATAGCGTTTACCTGTACGCGCAATCCCTGTTTGTACCTCATCCACAATCACTAAAATACCATGTTCAGCACTCACTTCATTAATTGCTTGGATAAATGCAGGTGTTGCAGCATTTACACCACCCTCGCCTTGAATGACCTCAAGCATAATCGCACCTACTGAGGCATCTGCAACTGCCTTTAATGCTGCTACATCATTAAACGGTACAGTCGTAAATTTTTCGACTAATGGGCCAAAGCCTTGTTTCACTTTCTCTTGACCTGTCGCTGCCATAGTAGCATACGTTCGACCATGGAAAGATTTTTCGAAGGTAATGATATGATGCTTACCTGTATGTTTGCGCGCTAATTTGATTGCCGCTTCATTTGCTTCAGCACCACTATTACAAAATAAAGCATGTGCTAAATGTGTATCTTTTACTAAAGACGCACCCAATTGCTCTTGCTCTGGGCTTTCAAATAAATTAGAGACGTGCCATAATTTTTCGCTTTGTTGTTGTAGCGCTTCGTTTAGCAAAGAATTGGCATGGCCTAGGCTTAACACTGCAATACCGCTCGTAAAATCTAAATAACGCTTGCCCTTATCATCCCATACCTCTGTGCCTTTACCCTTTACTAAATGTACAGATCGACGTCCATAGTTATTAAATAATACTGTCATTTATTGTCCCTCACTTTTAATTACAGTGCCTGTTAATGCAGCACCTACAATTTGTACCGTCGGAATGCCCGCATGTAAGCATGCTAACGCTCCTTGTACCTTTGGTATCATCCCACCATAAATATGCTCTTGCTCAATCCATTGAGCGATATGAGTAGGCGTTACCTCATCTTGGTAAACATCCTCAATACGAATGCCATCTACATCCGTTACTAATAATAGGCTCTCTGCTTCTACTGCAAGCGCAACCTCACTAGCTACTGTGTCACCATTAATATTAAGCGCCTGCCCATCAGCAGTAACGCCCACACAAGCAATTACAGGAACAATCCCCGCTGCAATAAGCTGATTAAGTAACGCCGTATTAATTGAAGCTACCTCACCAACAAAACCATATGTGGCTTCATCTAAGAAAGTAGACAGTACTAAATTACTATCGAAGCCGTTCAAGCCAATTGCAGTAATACCTGCTGTCGTGAGCTCATGTACAAGCGCTGGGTTTACTAAACCAATCAATGTTGACTGCACCACATCAATTGCCGCCTCGCTAGTAACACGAATGCCACCAACGGTATAAGAGGTAATATTTTGCGCTTCAAGTGTACGATTAATCGCTGGTCCTCCGCCATGTGTAATAATTAAATCATACGTTTGCTGTAGTTTTTTAAAGTTAGTAAAAAATGCTGGTGTTAAGCCCTCTAGCGTACTGCCTCCAAGCTTAATCACCATGCGTTTACGAGCGGTATGAGGCGTTGATTTGTACATAGTCATATGTTAAGTCGCACCCCCATGCTAAACCGCTTCCTTGACCTTGCCCTAAAGAAACGTCGATTTTTACTTCATGCTGTTTTAAAATTTGCATTAACTCTTCTTCAGAGAATGGTACAGGCTCCCCGTCTTCTACTAATTGCTTACCACCAATTTTGATACCGATTTTTTCAGGATCTACACTCGCACCACTATAGCCTACTGCCGCAATCACACGTCCCCAGTTAGCATCTGCACCAAACACAGCTGTTTTAACTAGTGGAGAACCTACAACTGTCTTAGCTACTTTACGTGCTTCCTCATCCGTTAATGCGCTCTCTACTGTAACTTCGATTAACTTTGTAGCACCTTCACCATCTTTAGCAATCATCTTCGCTAAATCTTCTGCCACAACTTGTAATGTTTTATAAAAATTATCCCAATCTTTATGTGCAGGAGTTAGTGGTTCATTGCCTGCTAAGCCATTTGCCATAATAACGACCGAGTCATTTGTTGAGGTATCACCATCTACTGTAATCGCATTAAACGTAACATCTGTTAATGAAGATAGCGTTTGTTGTAGCACCTCTGAAGAAATAGCTGCATCTGTTGTAATAAAGCCTAACATCGTTGCCATATTTGGCTCAATCATCCCAGAACCCTTAGCTGTACCAGCAATAATAACTTCTTTGCCGTCAACTACTGTGGCATAAGCTGTGTTTTTCATTACAGTATCTGTTGTTAAAATCGCTTGAGCAAAGTCAATCGCGCTTTCTAGTGAGTCTTTAACCTCTAATTGTTTAACCCCTTCACGTACAGGTGGCATATTCATAATCTCACCAATGACACCTGTCGAAAATACACCTACTAAATTAGCGTCAATACCCACTTTAGCTGCAGCTAATTGTTGCATTTCCTCTGCATCTCGTTTACCTTGCTTGCCTGTGCATGCATTAGCATTGCCAGAGTTGACAATTAGGGCCTGCATTTGCTTTGTTTCGTATACTACTTTTTTTGTTACACCAAGTGGTGCTGCTTGAATCGCGTTTGTCGTAAATACACCAGCCACACTTGCAGGTACATCACTCACTAACATCGCTAAATCTTTTTTCTTATGTTTAAGCCCGCAGTGTAAGCCTGCTGCTTTAAATCCTTTAGGTGATACAAGATTTTTAGTTGATAATTTTGTCATTGTCATAAAAATTCCTCCTAGAATAGGTAAGCACCTCGCATAACGCGAGGCGCTTGTTTAAATAAATAATGGTACAACATCTAAGCCAGTCATTTGGTCAAAACCAAATTGTACGTTCATATTTTGGATCGCCTGACCTGCCGCACCCTTTACTAAGTTGTCAATTACACTTACGATAGTCGCGCGGTTGGTACGTGGATCAACCTTGACAAACATATCGCAGTAGTTAGAGCCCTTTACACGTCCTGTACTAATTGCATTTGCATCCTTTAATACACGCACAAAAGGATGGTTTTGATAAGTTGCTTGTAGGCACTCATATAGTTGTTGTTCTGTAACATTTGGCATCACTGGTGCATAGGACGTTGTTAAAATACCACGCGTCATCGGCACAAGGTGTGTGTTAAATGTAATTGTTGTATCTACGCCCGCAAAGTTTTTAATTGCTTGCTCAATTTCTGGTATGTGTTGGTGTTCATTTGCTTTATATATCGAAAACCCTTCATTTGCTTCACTATAATGTGTACCTTGTGATGGCTTATTGCCAGCACCTGAGATACCACTTTTGGCATCTACAATTAGGAAGCTTGGGTCAATCAGTTTATGTTTAATTAACGGTAATACTGACAATAAGGTAGCTGTTGGGTAGCAACCTGGGTTAGCAATAAGCGCTGCATCTTTTACCGCCTGCTCATTCCACTCAGTTAAACCATATACACTTTTAGCTACTGCATCTGCATCTGCCGCTGGCTTGTGATACCAAGCCTCATATAACGCTGTGTCCTTCAGCCGGAAGTCCCCTGATAAATCAATTAACTTTGGACCTGTTCCGATTAATGAAGGCATTAACTTACTTGCCACACCCGCTGGTGTACTTGTAAACACGACATCTAGCTGCGCTAGTGCTGCATTGTCAATTTTTTGCAAGCTATGGTCAACAATATGTGATAAGTGACCAAATTTTTGTGAGAATGACACGCCTTCTTCGGATGAAGTAAATAAGTGTAATTCTTCCATCTCTTTATGATTATGCAGGAAACGAATCAGTTCAATACCGCCGTAGCCTGTTGCACCAATAATTCCAACTTTCATTTTCTTCACCTCTGAATTGTGTTAAACCTAGTATAAGTCTGTATAAATATTAAGTCAACCGCATTTTTATTTATTTTTATACAATTCAGTATCGTCTAAATAAAAAAGCTTACTCGCATATTCATGCAAGTAAGCTGTATGTTTAATCTTCCATTGTAGATAAGTCACCTGTAGGAAGGTCGAGTTCCCACGCTTTTAAAACGCGACGCATAATTTTACCACTACGTGTTTTAGGTAGCTTATCTTTAAATTCAATCTCTCTAGGTGCTGCATGTGCAGCTAAGCCTGTTTTTACAAATGTACGGATTTCTTCAATTAATTCATCACTTGGCGCTACACCCTCACGCAAGGCAATAAACGCTTTAATAATTTCACCGCGGATAGGGTCAGGCTTGCCAATTACTCCTGCCTCTAATACATCTGGATGCTCTAGCAATTTACTTTCTACTTCAAATGGCCCAACGCGCTCTCCTGCAGTCATAATAACGTCATCTACACGCCCCTGGAACCAGAAGTAACCATCTTCATCCATATACGCAGAGTCCCCTGATACATACCACTCTCCCTTTAAAAAGTAGGAATCATAGCGCTCCTCATTGCCCCATATCGCACGCATCATTGCTGGCCAGCCTCGACGAATAGCTAAGTTGCCCATCGTATATGGCTTAACTGGCTCGCCTTGGTCATCAACAATTGTAGCATGTACACCTGGTAGTGGTTTGCCCATAGAACCCGGCTTAATATCCATAGAAGGATAATTACAAATCATATGCGCACCTGTCTCGGTCATCCACCATGTATCATGAATGCGATGACCGAGCTCATTGATACCCCAGCGTATTACCTCAGGATTAAGTGGTTCGCCTACTGATAATACATGGCGTAACGATGATAAATCATATTGCTCTAATAAGCCTTGCCCTGCTCCCATTAGCATACGAAATGCTGTTGGTGCACTATACCAAACGGTTACATTATATTGATCCAATGCACTGTACCATGCCTGCGGCGAAAAACGCCCACCAACTACGAGCATCGTTACGCCATTAAGCCACGGCCCAAAAATACCATACGATGTGCCTGTTACCCAACCTGGGTCAGCCGTGCACCAATAAATATCATCATCACGCAAATCCAATACCCACTGTGAAGATTGATACTGTTGCAGCATGGCATTGTGCACATGTAGCACGCCTTTTGGTGTACCTGTCGAGCCTGATGTGTAATGTAAAATCATACCGTCTTCACGATTGACCCACGTAATATCAAAATGTTTTGAAGCCTGCGCCATTTGCTTTGTTAAATCTTTCGTCGTCGCTGTTTCTTCAATGTCATCCCCTACAAGAAAAACAGTTTCGATTTTTGGTAACCTATCAAGCGGCACACGCGCCAAAAGCGCTGGTGTAGTAACTAAAACTTTTGCATCACTGTCGTCGAGGCGGTCATATACTGCAGCCTCCATAAAGGCTTCAAATAACGGACCTACAATAACACCAAGTTTTAATGCACCTAGCAATGTAAAATATAGCTCTGGCGAACGCGGCATATAAATAAACAGGCGGTCACCCTTTTCAAGTGTTGTGTTTGCACGTAGCACATTTGCCACTTGATTTGTTTTCATTTTCATATCATTAAAGGTGTACGCCTCTTTACGCTTGCCATCGTCAAAATAAAGCGCGACTTTATTTTTGCGATAAGTTTCGGTATGACGATCAATGGCTTCATATGCCATATTCAAATTACCTGTGTTATACCAGCTAAATTGCTTTTCTGTATCTTCCCAACGATGCGTTTTTGCTGTCGAGGCATAGTCGTTCATCTGATAATCAGCTAGCTTAGCTTTTAATTTTTCATTTTCTGTTGCTTGCATATTCATTTCCCCCTTTGTTATATAACAGAATATTTACTATTCTATCACTACCATCTTTCAATTATCTTAAAATTTACACTTTTTAAAAACTTTATGTATATTTCGCAAAAAATAGCGTATTTTCGCATAATATCCGTTATAATGAGTTTATAAAAATCAGGTGGTGTTTGAAAATGGAGCATAAAAAAACGTTTTATTCGATAGAAAAAGAAACAGAACATGGTACTGTTATTGTAGAGGGTCCTGTAAGCCCTGAGGATTTAGCTAACTATACGTTCCATGAGGGTCTTGTAGCGTTTCGTCTTCCTAAACAACAGCACGAAGCAATTATTGGCATCGCTAAACTAGACGAAGGACGCATTATTATTATTCGGAATGGCAGTGTCATTGTTGGCTATGTGACATACCTTTACCCTGACCCTCAAGAGCGCTGGGCAGAAGACCGCATCCCTAATATGATTGAGCTTGGTGCTATAGAAGTCGTTAAAGAATACCGCGGCACTGGTGTAGGAAAAGCGCTACTAGAAGTTTCTTTTATGGGTGACGAAATGGAAGATTATTTAGTTATGACAACTGAGTATTATTGGCATTGGGATTTAAAAGGGACTGGATTAAATGTATGGGACTACCGTAAAATGATGGAAAGGATGATGAGCTCTCAAGGCTTTGAGTATTATGCAACTGATGATCCTGAGATTACCTCACATCCCGCAAACTGCTTAATGGCACGCGTAGGGGCGCGTGTTGAACAAGATACAATGGAGCGCTTTGATAAATTACGTTTCGCAAGCCGCTTTATGTATTAGCAGTACTATTACACAAAGGGAGATGTAGTTATGTTAGTCGAACAAATTATGAATGCTACACCGTATACGCTCACTAAAGATAGCACCATTCGTGATGCTATGACGCTTATGCGCGAACAAAAAATTCGTCACATTCCCATTATTACAACTAATAGAGAAGTGATTGGTGTTGTGACACAACGCGATTTAAAAGAGGCGCTGCCCTCTTCATTAGAGCCTGATGAACGCGAGCACTTGCTTGATGTCGCGGTCGAACGCTTTATGATTAAAAATCCGATTATGGCTCATCCACTCGACACGGTTGAGGACTTAGCACTAACTTTTTACGATACAAAGGTTGGCTGCTTGCCTGTTATTTCAAATGGCGAGCTTGTAGGCATCGTTACTACAACCGATTTGCTTTATACGTATGTGGAGCTAACTGGCGCACATCAACCTGGCTCAAAAATTGAAATTCGCATCGAGGATGTCCCTGGCACACTCGCAGGCATTACACAAATCATGGCAAATACGAATACGAATGTGCAAAGCGTACTCGTTTACCCTGACGAATTAAGTGAAAACCATCGTGTATTATCCATTCGTGTACAAACCGTTAATCCGATTGAATTAATCGAAGCGTTATTAAAAGAGGGCTATGACGTATTAGGACCTCGATACCCAGGTGTAGAGTTTTAAATGAAAAAAGCTGTTTTCGTTTATTCACCTGAGCAATTAGGTTATAAATTTTCTGATACGCATCCCTTCAATCATAAACGACTCACGTTAACGATGGATTTATTACGTAAAATTAATGCATTAGATGAAACAGCAATTATTCCTGCTCGTATTGCAACTGACGAGGAGCTGCTTCTTGCACATGAAGCAAAATATATTGAAATTGTAAAAAAAGCTGGGCATGGCGAACTCCGCGAAAACCAAGGCGAGCCTTATGGTATTGGTACAGAAGATACACCAATCTTCGAAAATATGCACGAAGCTAGCGCACAGCTTGTTGGTGGTACATTAACTGCTGTTGACGCAGTGATGCAAGGTCATGCGGAACATGCGCTTAATTTAGGCGGTGGGCTACACCATGGCTTCCAAGGTCGTGCCTCCGGTTTTTGTATTTACAATGATAGTACGGTGGCCATTAAATATTTACAACAAAAATACGGCGCACGTGTACTCTATGTAGATACTGATGCCCACCACGGTGATGGTGTACAATGGAGTTTTTACGATGACCCGGATGTTTGTACCCTATCGATTCATGAGACGGGTCGCTATTTATTTCCTGGCACAGGCAATATTACAGAACGTGGTAGCGGGGCTGGTTACGGGACATCCTTCAACTTCCCCATTGATGCCTTTACAGAGGATGAAAGCTTCCTCACGATTTATGAACAGGCCATGCGTGAAGTATTTGAATTTTTTAAACCGGATGTCGTGTTAACACAAAATGGTGCTGATGCACATTTCTTTGACCCACTTACACATTTATATGGCACTATGAACATTTATGAAGAAATCCCCAAGTTAGCACATAAGCTAGCACATGAATATTGTGGAGGCAAATGGATTGCTGTAGGTGGTGGCGGCTACGATATTTGGCGTGTTGTACCGCGCGCTTGGTCAATGATTTGGACGGAGATGACAGATCAGCCGCTTCCAACAGGTGCATTACCTAAAGATTGGCTTGACCGTTGGCAACCTGAAGCACCTGTGCCACTGATTACTACGTGGCAAGATCCAAGTCCGCTCTATGAAGCTATACCGCGTAAAGCCGAAATCGAAGAAAAAAATGCTATGATGCTAGATAAAGCACTGCACATTATTCGTAACACAAAATAAAAGTGAGTTGGAGAAATTCTCCAACTCACTTTTTTATTAACGGAATAATGTTTGTCCTGCTTTAATTAATACTTTAGGGTCGCGGTTATAAGGTGTTACTGGGCAGATCTCTTTGTCAATATCAAACAAAGTATACACCGCAATACGCGCTGCACGTACAGAATATTCTTCTGTAAATACCATGTCTTTAGGAATTTCGACAAATTGGCTAACCATCGCAAAGTTTGTACTACCTGCGGGTACAACTTGTGGTCGGTCAGTCATCGCTCGCGGTTGGAACTGCGCATCAATGTATGGCATATAGCACGGAATAACATTGACTACATCCTTCTTAATCTCTTCCCAATCATCTTGCCAACCTAAGTGTGAAATATATTCAAATAGTAGTTCTTCCCCTGTACACTCTTTCATTGGCTTTTTAACAAAGTCCCCAATTGCACTTGGATACAAGCCATAGCCCCAGAAAATTGTTGTGTCAGGATCTTGTGATTTAAAGTGTGGTTGTGCTGCTACAACACTACTCATTAACCAGCTTGAGTCTTTAAATGTCATCAATGCGCCACTACCTGGGATATTGCCACTAAATTGCTCAATGCGTTTTAATAAGGCATCACCCTTACAAGTTACAGTAAAGCTATGCCAGTTTGTTTCGTCTTCATGACCGAAGAATGGCTCTGGGTTACCCATACCTGGTTTTTTCTGTGCTACTTTGTACCAAAGTTCACCTGACAATGGTTTTTTCGTTGGTGCTTGTGGTGCTGTAGTTAAATCACCCTCTGTGGCACTATCTGTCATGCAGGCATTGGTCATAATCACAGTATCTTGTGCACGTACCTCAATTACTTTACCACTATCTAAATGCAGTGCTGTAGCCGTAATACTATCGCCTTCTGCAAAATCAATATCTGTTACAGTTGCATTGAAGGTAAAGTCTACCCCTTGCGACTCTAAATATTTTTTAAGCGGTAAGATTAGGCTTTCGTATTGGTTATAGCGTGTACGTGTTACACCTTCAAGCGTGTTAATACGACTAAACTCTAAAATCATACGGTTCATATAGCGGCGGAACTCAAACAAGCTGCTCCATTTTTGGAAAGCGAATGTAGTTTGCCACATATACCAAAAGTTTGTTTCAAAAAATGCTGGTTCAAACCATTCTTGAATGGTCATATTATCAAGCGTTGTTTCGTCTGTTGTCATTAACTTTGTTAAATGAGCACGGTCATTATTACTAAAGCCCATTGTTGTAACATCTACAATATTGCCTTCTTTATCTACAAGGCGTGCTTGTGCGTGTGTTGGATGTAAATGGTCAAAGTTCAAGATTTCTTCGGTTACACTTTGGTTCGGCATTTCAAGTGATGGGATACTGCCAAATAAATCCCAAAAGTTTTCGTACGTTTCTTCATTTAACATACGACCACCGCGACATAAGAAACCTTCTGAAGCTGTACCAGAACCATCATTACTACCACCTAAAATAGGTAGTGCTTCAATCACATGAATGTTTTCACCTTTAAAGTTAGCATCACGTAATAAGTAAGCCGCTGAAGCAAGCGTTGCGATACCACCGCCGATTAAATAAGCTTGCGCATCACCATAATCACGTGTAGCAATCTCTTCATCTACTTTTTTCTCGCGGGCATCCTTTGCCACATTTGCTACTTTTTTTGCTGCCATTCCTACTGCTACCGTTGAAGCTACTGCACCAAATACTTTTTTCTTGTCCATTATTAATCCCTCCGTCGTTAATTGCTTACTTATACTATAACCACTTTTATGGAAAAATTAACTCGACATTTTGGCACATTTGTCTAGTTATTAGACATTTATCATTAATTGTCTAACGAAACATAGCGGTGATATGCAATTAGCTCAACATCTTTTGCTAAACGGTGCAAACCTTCAGCAATTACTTCTGGTGACTCCTTAAAATCACTATAAATCCAATCAATTAACACACCACTACAGCCATACGAAAAAAAGCGTGCATAAAATTCACGGTTGCTTCCTTCGATTTGATGATTGATATCTAACCGTTCAAACATTTCTAGCAGTAGGCGTGTTGTAATTGTCGAAAAGGTTTCGGCTAATACAGCAACCTCATCGCATGTTGTGTTACGGTAAAAAGCACGCGCCTCTTTAATAGCTACCAACATGCTTGCTGTATGTTGCTCCCAATTTTCTAGCGTAGTAGAGTCGTCTAACTCTGCTAACGCATGGGTCGCATAGGTAAAAGCTAGCAGCTCGTACTTATCTGCAAAGTGATAATAAAAAGTTTGTCGATTCAGTGCGCAATGCGCTGTAATCATTGAGATACTCACCTTTTTAAACCGCTTTTCTGTACAGATTTGTAAAAGTGCCTCTGCTAGTATGTACTTCGTATCATGCACAATTGTCATACCATTCCTCCTCTAGACAATAACACGACAAAATCCAATGACTTTGTCGTGTAGTAGTATTGCTTATTGTTTTGTTGAATCACGTAACTCAATGCGGTACGGTAAAATTACATGTTGCTCTTCGATTTTTTCTTTATCCATAAATTTCGTTAACAAGCGCATAGCTACTGCACCAATATCGTATAAGGGAAGCACTACACTTGAGAGCTTTGGTCGCACCATTTGCGCAAGCTTAGTATCCTCAAAACTAATAACTTCTACATCTTCAGGTACACGTACGCCATTATCTTGTAAGCCGTGGATGATACCAAGGGCAATCTCATCACTTCCCGCAATATATGCGGTAGGTTTTACAACAGCTGTGCGCATTTCGTCAACAGTAGTAATCGCGCCCTCATAGCCTGACTTAACCGCTACTACTAAATTAGCACGGTAGTTTATACCCGCATCTTGAATGGCTTTTTTATAGGCTTTAATTTTATACTCACTATTAATCGTATATTCTTTAGGCCCTACAATGAGTGCTACTGTGTTATTGCGCTGTAATAAAAGAGAAGTTGCCTCATACATCGCATCGAAATAATTAATATTCACTGATGGGATTGTAGCGGATTGATCAACAGAACCAGCTAATACAATTGGTACAGGTGATGTTTCCATCACTTCCTTTACAGCTTTTGTCACTTCATCGGTCATTAATACAATCCCGTCTACTTGCTTACCGAGCATTGTATCAATAACACGTAGTAGTGTTGACTCTTTTTGGTCGGTGTTTGCTAAAAAGATATTGTATTTATACATCGTCGCGATATCTTCAATGCCACGCACAAGCTCTGCATAAATATTATTAGATATATCAGGTATAATTACGCCAACCGTAGTTGTACGCTTGCTCGCTAAGCCTCGCGCTACAGCGTTTGGTCGATAACCTAACCGCTCGATTACTTCTAACACGCGCTTGCGAGTTGCTGGCTTTACGTTAGGGTTACCATTAACAACGCGCGAAACCGTTGCCATCGAAACGCTTGCCTCTCTTGCTACATCATAAATTGTTACTGTCATCGTTTAACGCCTCCTGTCCTTACCTCAATCATACGCTATAATAATTCACTTTTTCAACCAATGCACGACAAAAAAACACCTCAAAGTAAGCCTACTTTAAGGTGTGCTGGTCATTATGCATTCACTTCATGTGTTTTCATGAATTTATTAATTGATTCATAAAACGCATCGAAGGTTGGAATATCCATTTGTTGCTGTGAATCTGATAGTGCAACTGATGGGTCTGGGTGAACTTCTGCCATAACACCGTCAGCGCCAATCGCGATTGCAGCCTTAGCACATGGTAATAATAAATCACGACGACCTGTTGAATGTGTAACGTCCACAAATACAGGTAAGTGTGTTTCTTGTTTTAAAATAGGAACTGCTGAAATATCTAATGTGTTACGCGTTGCTTTTTCGTATGTACGAATGCCACGCTCACATAAAATGATGTTTTCGTTACCTTTAGACATAATATATTCGGCAGCGTGAATGAACTCGTCAATTGTTGCTGCTAATCCGCGTTTTAATAATACAGGTTTGTTTGTAGCACCTGCTGCTTTTAATAGTTCAAAGTTTTGCATGTTACGCGCACCAATTTGGATTACGTCAATGTAATCAAGTGCTTCGTCTAAATGTGCTGGTGTTACAATCTCAGCAATTACGCCTAAATCATACTCATCTGACACACGTTTCAAAATTTTCAGACCTTCAAGGCCAAGCCCTTGGAAGTCATACGGAGATGTACGTGGTTTGTATGCACCGCCGCGAATTAACTTTTCGCCTTTTGCTTTAATTGAGGCTGCTACAGCTGCTACTTGCTCGTAAGACTCCACTGCACATGGTCCAAAAATGAATGATGGTTTACCGTCACCAATTTTTTCGCCGTTTACATCAATAATTGTATCGACTGGTTTTTGCTTACGCGATACTAAAAGCTCTTTTTTCTTTTCAGCTTCTAATTGCTTTAATGCTGTTTTGAAGATTTGTTTAAAAATATAATCAACCGTCATTTGGTTTAATGGACCGTTATTATGCTCTTTAATTAAATCTAGCATGTGTCGCTCACGTAGTGGGTCATAGCGATGTACGCCCTGCTTCTCTTTAAACTTGCCAATTTCATTTACTACTGCAGCGCGCTCATTAATTAAGCGTAAAATCTCTAGGTTTAGGTCATCAATTTGACTACGTAGACCATCTAAATCTTGTTGACTCATATTCTTTCCCCTCTCTCCAACTGTCAGACTCTTTCAGAAGTCTGAAAACTATGTTACATTTTATTGAATACATTTATTATAATCAATATAGTGAAGAATGTCACGTAAAACATTTTAGCAGTTTAAACCACTAAAGTGTATTTCGCAAGAGATTGAAAGGAAGCGGTTTCATTTGGCTACAAAATTATTTGCACTCGATATCGGCACACGCTCGGTAGTGGGCATTATTTTAGAAGAAACTAATGATACCTATCACGTCGCAGATATTATCGTTAGAGAACATAAAGAGCGCGCTATGGTGGACGGACAAATTCATAATGTCGTTTACGTTGCTGAGCTTATTGCAGAAATACGCAAGGAGCTTGAGCAAAAGCACGGCCCGCTAACTAAAGTAAGCGTTGCGGCTGCAGGGCGCTCACTTAAAACAGAAAGAGCTACCGTTACCTTAAACATTCGTAACCGTGCCATTTTTACAGAAGAAGATATTAATCGCTTAGAGTTACAAGCTGTACAACAAGCCCAACAACAGCTCGTGCAACAGCGCGACGATATTGCTAGCTCACATTACTACTGCGTTGGTTACTCTGTTTTACATTACCGCTTAGATAATGAAGCTATTGGAAGCTTGCTTGACCAACAAGGTGAGGTGGCTGCAGTAGAGGTCATTGCTACCTTCTTGCCGCGTGTTGTTGTCGAATCATTAATTGCGGCACTAAAACGTGCTGATTTAGAAATGGATGCATTAACACTTGAACCTATCGCAGCGATTAACGTGCTTATCCCTCAAACGATGCGCCGCTTAAATGTAGCACTTGTTGATATTGGCGCAGGTACATCAGATATTGCTATTACCGACCAAAATACTGTAGTAGCGTACGGCATGGTCCCAACAGCAGGCGACGAGGTGACAGAGGCATTAAGTGATACCTACTTGCTAGACTTTCCTGTAGCTGAACGTATTAAGCGTACGTTAGGTACAGACGAACCTATTATTATGCAAGACATTTTAGGCTTTGACGAAACACACGCACATGCAGATGTGGTACATGCGATTTTGCCTACAGTTAAACAGCTTGCAGAAGCCATTGGCAATGAAATTTTATTACTCAATAATAACGTACCACCTAAAGCCGTTATGCTTGTAGGCGGTGGTAGCTTAACACCACACTTACCCGCATTACTCGGCGAGGTACTAGCTCTCCCTGCTAACCGAATTGCTGTGCGCGGTATTGATGCTATCCAAAATGTGACAAGAGAAGCGCATATTACAGCTACACCTGAGCTAGTTACACCAATTGGCATTGCCATTGCCGCAAAAAAAATGCCTATTCAATATATGTCATTAAAAGTAAACGGACAAATTGTACGCTTATTTGAAGTAAAAGATATGACTGTGGGCGACGCGATGTTAGCCGCAAATATTAGGGCTAAGCAATTATTTGGCAAACCTGGTCAAGCACTTGCGATTAATGTTAATGGTCAAGATATTTTTATCCCTGGCGAACATGGTCAGCCCGCTACCATTTTGTTAAATGGCGAGCCTGCCTCTACTAAAACACGCATTAGCTCTAATGACGAAATTACTATTATGGATGGCAAGGATGGTAAAACAGCGAGCGCTGCGGTCAAAGATATTTTAGATGCTACTCTTACAAAAACAATAACTATTGAAGGTCAACCATTTATACTAGAGCCTAACATTACTGTTAATAATGAGCCCGCTACATTACAAACTCGTTTAAAAGATCGAGACAAGGTGAGCTATATGATGGCACACACAATTGAGGATGCACTAACTCTTGCTAATAAGCGCACACTCATTCAACAGTGTACAAGCTTCTCTGTGTTTGTTAATAATAAGCCGATGCACCTACCAAGGTTTTCGGCGGAGCTCCTTATTAATGACAAGCCAACTAAACTTAGCTACCCTATTAAAAATGGTGACAGCCTGCGCTTACAGCTAGGTGCTAGCCCAACGGTTCAATCAATCGCAAGCGAAGCAGGCATCCGTTTAATTGAAGCCATCGAAGTTACGTTTCAAGGCGAGGCAATTACGCTCGAAAAAATCGAAAATGAAGCGCAACTTAATGGCGTGGCAGTAAAGCCAACAGCTACTGTTACAACTGGCGCAAGCCTTCAATTTATCCCGCGTGAAACCTCACCATTTATTTTTCAAGATGTTTTCCGTTTTTCAGATTGGCAATTACCTACAGTAGCAAGTAGCTTTAAAGTGTTACGTAATGATAGCGAAGTAGGTTTTGACAGTTTAATTTTTGGTGGCGATACGTTAGCCATTCAATTTGACGAATAAAAAAGAAGGAGCTGCCAATCGGCAACTCCTTCTTTTTTAATGTTGAGGTAAATCTTCAAGTGGTTCTTCGCCTTCTACTGAAACTGTACCATCATCTGATGGCACGGTATCTGCTTTAAGCGTTTTAACTTTACCGACTAGTTGATTAGTTTGGTTTTGTATTTGTTGCGACAACTGGGCTGTTTTATCTTTTGCTGTAGTTGATAGCTCTAAGCTTTTATCTTTTAGATTAAGTGCTTGAACTGCTACATCGTCACGTAGCTCACTACCAGACTTTGGTGCTAACAATAAACCTACTGCTGTACCAATAAGACCACCTACCACTGCGCCTACTACAAAGTCTTTTGCACATGTACGTGCTTCTTCATAAATCACTTGATCCTCTTTATACACCTGAGGTAAATTGTGCTTTACCTCATTATAATTTGGTTTTTGCTGTGTCATTTAACTACACCCCTTTGTGTGTTAATTACTTGCTACGTTTCCAAAAACGTTTTTTTTGTGCTTCGTCAGAAGTTAATGTTGTAATTTGTACTTCGTCTGTTTTACGCTCTTTCCATTTGTCAGCAATACCCATTGCTACGTTGCTCCATTGAACAACTTGTGCAATTTGGTCTTTATTTGTTTCTACGCTTGTTGCTACTGAAGATGTAATGCGTTGTACTGAGTTGTTTAAGCCATTAACTGACTCACCAATCCCCTTAACAGCACCTACTACTGTGTTTAATTGTTGTGATTTATCTTGGATATCCTCTGCAAGTGAGTTTGTTTTTTCTAGTAAGAATGTTGTCTCACGTGTAATACCTTGCATTTGACCCTCAATATCACCTAAAACTTTTGTTAAATCTTTAACTGTATCTTTTACAGTAAATAAAGTCATGCCTAAGCTAACACATAAGATTAGAAAAGCAATGGCCGCAACTAATGCTGCTACGTATAATACGATTTCCATACGAATACCTCCTAAAGTTTTTATTTAGATTTACGCATATGTACTTAAATTCGACACGCGCAAAGAAATCCCTTTAATTATTTCGCAATAATTGTTCAAATGCTTTTTGGAATTTGTTGACGTCGCCTGCACCCATAAATAAAAATACAGCGTCCTTATGTTTAAGTAAAACTTCAATATGCTCAAGTGCTAGTGCCTCTGCACCATCAACTAATGCTACTAAATCATGGATGGTTAATTCGCCCTGTTGCTCACGCGCTGAACCAAAAATATCACATAAATATGCTTTATCCGCTTTCGCTAAACTGTCCGCAAATTCTTGTAGGAATTTTTTTGTGCGGGTAAATGTATGTGGTTGGAATACCGCAATGACTTCTTTATCCGGGAATTTTTGGCGTGCTGATTGTAATGTCGCATTAATTTCCGTTGGGTGATGTGCATAATCGTCTATGAGTATAGTATCCCCTATTGTTGTTTGCGTGAAACGTCGCTTTACGCCACCATATGTTGAAAGTCGTGCCTGCACAATTTCTGCTGGAATGCTTTCATAATGACATAACGAAATGACCGCTAATGTATTTAATACGGTATGGTCGCCGTATAACGGAATATGGAACGTGTAATAAAAATCATTACGCAAGTACACATCAAATGTTGTACCTTCTGTTGTTTTTTTAATGTTGCGCGCTTGGAAGTCATTAGACTCGCTAAAGCCATAATAAACAACTGGCACATTCGCTTGAATTTTTTGTAGTTGCTCATCATCACCACAAGCAATAATAGCTTTACTCACTTGGTGCGCTAATGATTGGAAAGCATCAAACACATCATCAACATCTGCAAAGTAATCTGGGTGATCAAAATCAATATTTGTCATAATCGCATAATCCGAATGATAAGCAAGGAAATGACGACGATACTCACACGCTTCTAAGACGAAGAAGGAAGCATCACTATGACCTACACCTGTACCGTCACCAATTAAATAAGACGTTGGCTTATAACCGCCTAGTACATGCGAAAGTAGACCTGTTGTTGATGTTTTACCATGTGCGCCTGTAACAGCTACTGATACATAACGGTTAATATACTCACCTAAAAATTTATGATAACGAATAATCTCGACGCCTAGCTCAGCAGCTTGTACAAGCTCTGGGTGGTCGTCTGGAAAGGCATTGCCTGCAATAACCGTCATGCCTTCTTTAATATTTTGTGGATCAAATGGTAGCACAGTAATATTACGTTCATGTAGTGGTGCCTCAGTAAAGAAATATTTATCAATATCCGAGCCCTGCACCTGTTCACCTGCATCATGTAAAATTTGTGCAAGTGAGCTCATGCCTGAGCCTTTAATTCCTGTAAAGTGAAAAAGTGTCATTATTTTAAACCCCCTGGGATACTTACATCCCTTAATAAACGAAGTAAACTGTGCAAGTAATTCGCACTTTTTTATACAAGCCTGTTCCGCTGCTTGTTCATTTCAACATTGCTAGTTTCATACTATACCCATTACGTTAATTCATCAATCGTTTTTACATATTAGTATACCATTTTCAGTATAGATAAACAGTGCTTATCCGAACATCTCATCTAAGTGTTGTTGTGTAATGTACACATCTCGGGATTTACTACCAACCGCTCCAGAAATGAGCTGTTGTTCCTCTAACATATCAATGATTCGTGCAGCTCGGTTATAACCAATCGAAAATTGGCGTTGCAAGGCTGATGCTGAGGCGCGCTCTGTTTTATAAATAAAATGACATGCCGCTTCGTATAACTCATCTTGCTCTGCAAGCTCAACGTCTTTTACTACGAGCTCTTCTTGATCAAGGAAGTAGTTAGGCTTCCCTTGTGTTTTTACATAAGCTACAACATCTTCAATTTCATCATCCGTTACAAATGTACCTTGTAAACGAATCGGGCTCGACATACCGCTACCAATATACAACATATCACCACGCCCTAATAGACGCTCAGCTCCCTGTTCATCTAAAATCGTGCGTGAATCAATTTGCGATGATACCGAAAAGGCAATACGCGTCGGAATATTAGCTTTAATAACGCCTGTAATTACGTCAACAGAAGGTCGCTGTGTTGCAACAATAATGTGAATGCCACAAGCGCGTGCCTTTTGTGCTAATCGGCCGATAGCCTCTTCTACTTCACTCGCAGTAGACTGCATAAGGTCTGCTAATTCATCAATTACAATTAACATATATGGCATTTTATTTTGTGTTGTGTCGTGCGCTTCAACTAGTTCATTGTAACGCTCAATGCTACGTACTTTAGCAGCTGATAATAACTTATAACGATTTTCCATTTCTGTAACAGCCCACTTGAGTGCACTTGTCGCAATCTTAGGATCCGTAATAACAGGTGTTACTAAATGTGGAATGTCATTATATGAAGCAAGCTCTACATATTTCGGGTCAATAAGCATTAAACGTAACTCATCAGGTGCCGCCTTATATAATAGACTCACTAAAATCGAGTTAATACATACCGACTTACCTGAGCCTGTTGCACCTGCAATTAAGCCATGGGGCATGTTACGTAAATCTACTGTAATCGGCTGACCTGTTAAATCTAACCCGAGCGCTGCCTGCATCGGTGAATCCGCTTCCGTAAACGTTTTGCTAGTAATCACTTCTGATATACGAACAGGACGACTGACGCGGTTAGGGATTTCGATACCAATTGAGCTCTTCCCTGGGATTGGCGCTTCGATACGAATATCCTTTGCCGCTAACGCTAGCTTTAAATCATCCGATAAATTACGAATTTTATTAACTTTTGTTCCTTGACCAATCGTAATTTCAAAGCGTGTCACAGCTGGCCCCTGTACAATATTAACAACTTCTGCACTTACTTGGAAGTGGGATAATGCCTCCACTAGCTGTTCACCCTGCTCTGCCATCCATTGTGTATCTTCTAAATTATCCTCTGGTGCTATTAATAAATCCGTTGATGGTTTATGGTAACACTGAATAATTGATTTTTCGATTGGTGCATCTTCATTTAGAGTAGCTTGTGTAGTTGGCTCCTCACTTACTTGTTCCTTCACAGGCTGTGCTTGTTGTTCAATCGTTTTCTCTTGTGCAATTGGTGCCTCTGTTGTTGCAGATGGCATAGCGCTAATTAGCGCCGCACTACTTTTTTTTTGCGCTAATTTTTCTTTATCACTCTTTAACATAATTACATTAAACGGTAATACACGTTCCTTATCTTTTGGCCCTAGCTCTGGCATACCTTCTGTTACTTCTGCCGAAACTTCCGGCTCTGATTCAACCATCGCTTCTTCTGTTGAAACCTCTGGCTCTGATTCAACCGTCTCTTCTTCTGCTGAAACTTCTGGCTCTGGCTCAACCATCTCTTCTTCTGCTGAAACCTCTGGCTCTGATTCAACCGTCTCTTCTTCTGCTGAAACCTCTGGCTCTGATTCAACCATCTCTTCTTCTGCTTCTGAAACTTCTGACTCTGATTTAAGCATCTCTTCTTCTGTTGAAACTTCTAACGCTAGTTCATGCGCTACTTCTTCTTGTGGAACATCAACAGTTATTTCGTGTTTCTTCATTTCTAACACTTCTGTTTTCTCTGTTGTAACTGACTCATTTATATCAGCGAGTAGTTCCGTAATTGGTGTTTTTTCTACTTCAATATCTGTTGCTTGCGGGCGAGGCGTAATTGGTAGTTTGCGCACGGGTTTTTCCTGTACACTGAACTGTTCTTCTTCGTGCTGTACACGAGCCTCCTCTAGCTTTTTGCTTAAGCCTGTGGACTTTACAAAGCCATGGACAGGTGATGGTACATCTGTTGCCTTGAATGGTGTTTTACGTTCTGACGTTATCGTACGCTGAGTTGTATTTTCAATTGGCTTTGTTTTTGTTGTGGTTGGTTTGATTTTTGTTTTGGCTACTGGCGCT
The DNA here is from genome assembly GCF_000743635.1 of Lysinibacillus sp. BF-4. Classification (NCBI taxonomy): domain Bacteria; kingdom Bacillati; phylum Bacillota; class Bacilli; order Caryophanales; family Bacillaceae; genus Lysinibacillus; species Lysinibacillus sp. BF-4. The sequence continues at coordinate 75,179 of NZ_JPUW01000002.1, forward strand.
GGCTCTGGTACCGCCTCATATGCACGCTTAGCATTAATCATATCGCGGATAGTTGGCTCTGTGCTAAGCGCAGGTCCCTTTGTACGGTGAACCGTCTTCTTTGTAGAACGCGCCGCTAAAATTTCACTAATGCCTGGGTTTTCAATTTCATAGGTATCGTTATCTAACGGTGCCGGTTGATCGGCTGTACGTTCTGACAAAGGAACATACTGCTCCTCATCTGGGATTAAAGGAAATGTAAAATTCCCCTTACTTGGCTGAGGCTGCTGTGGTTGTGACGGCGGTGGCGTGGTCGGCTGTTGTTGCTGTTCTTCGTATTCATCTTCGCTTGAAAAAATTTTAGTTAGTTGTTTTTTAAACCAATTCATCGCATTCACTCATTTCTTAACTTTTTGCTGTATTAGCGTGCTGTATATAACAGTTACTCTACCCAAGAATACCATATTTTTATGTTAAAATCTTTGAAAAAGCGCGTAGCTACACGATAAATTGCATAAAAAAACCGCGGTAAGGATTTACCGCGATCTGTACTACTATTATGCTTCAAAAGCCTCGCCAATTTTTGCATCTTCTGCTAAAACCATAATGCCTTTTTCAGATGGTGCATTTGGGATTTCTAGCTCACGTGCTGAGCAAATCATACCAAATGAATCGACACCACGAAGGTTACCTTCTTTAATTAACATACCTGATGGCATTACAGCGCCAATTTTTGCGACAACTACTTTTTGACCAGCATCCACATTTGGTGCACCGCATACGATTTGTAGTGTTTCTTCGCCAACGTTTACTGTGCAAATATTTAATTTGTCTGCATTTGGGTGTTTTTCTTTTGTTTCCACATAGCCCACTACAAATTTAGGTGAGAAATCTACATCTAAATTAACGACAGCATCGTTAGCTGCTAATGCTTTTTCAAGCGCGTCAACAAACTCAGGTGTTACTTCAATAATACCTTGTGCTGTTAGTGTCATGTATTTGCTTGCGTTAAATAAATTGAACGCTTTAATTTCTCCAGTTGATGCTTCTTTTAATAAAGCAACATCACCTTTCATTTCTACTACTGTTTTTACAATTGCCTCGCTCGCTAATTGTACTAATAGTACGTCGCCAACGTACGGCTTATTGTATGCTACGTTCATTTGTTATTCTCCTTTAGTGTTTTTATTTTTCGCTAAAATAAAGATTGGCTCAAGCTCACCATCATCATAAACAAATGATAGTGAAGTGATTGGCACCATACCTACTGAAAAGTAATGCATTGTCAGTTGAGCAAGCACATCATAGCCTACTTCGTCACGAATGTCCCCAATAATTAAAACATCTTGGTGCGGAACTGACAAGGTCATATCGCCTTCAATTTGTAATTTCATCTCTTGTAAAAACTTTTCGTTTAAAATACGGCTCGCATCATAGCCATCATTATAGTTAACAAAATAAAAGACACTGCCAGCAACTTCATCGCGCTTAACATCAGTACCTAGGCCTGTTACAGCAAAGCGTGCCGCTTCCTTCACCTGTTGCGTTGTCAGTTGCAATTGCTCAAGCATCGCTTCGTCAATTAGGCGGTACGTATTGCCTAAATCCAGCGCATAAAAAATACGTGTCTCTGCAGTATGCTCGGTTGTAACAAATGCTACTCCCTCTTTAGACTGCTGCGGGAATGAGGTTGAGCGTACTACAGGATAAATTGTTGCTTTACCTGTAAACCCTTGTTGTTGCTCCTGCTCCATTGCCGTAAAAGTTTGTTCAATTGTGTAAATTACCTCGTCAATTGCCGCTTCTTTCTTTTCGTGGTATTTTGCCACTACTTGAGAAATCGCAATGTCCATACCTCGTTGTAATACTGTATGTTGTAAATGCAAACGCTGTCCTTTTTCATCAAATGTATACGTAAAGCGCGTTTCACCGAGACGCTTTTTAATTTCCTCTACCATTTGTTGTTCTTTCATAGTTACGCCCCCTTTAATCTTATTCAGTGTAGAAAATTTTGCGCTAACTTGCAAATGCGCGGCTTACTGATAGCGGTATTGCCCAATAACTAATAATAAAATATGCTCAAACATTTGCTGTCGCGTCACTAAACCATCCGTAAAAATACCAATAGCGCCTTGATTTTGTCGTACGTCTTTTTGTTGTGCATAGCGCTCCATCACAGGCCCTAGCTCCTCACCAGCCAACACAGCATCAGCTACAATTGGTGGTAACGGTAGCTGTGCGCCCGCTGCGGTATATATGCGTTGAGGTGTTGCTAGTGCTACCCAATTACAAATATATAATTGCCCATCAATTAACGTAACACCGCCCTCTAACCCAAAGCCAAGATCTGCGTTTCCTTCGCAGAGTGCATGTTTTGCTCTGTTAATAGCACCTTGTCTTGTTTCTTCGTTTGTCATAGGTTGCTCACTTACATCCGAAGCTACTGCTAGCGCCTCTATACTTGCACCATAAAATTGTGTTACTACTGCCTTAACGACTTGTACCTTCGCCTTATTTTTTGTACCGACGGCCACCTTCATCATATATTCTCTCCTTAAAAAAAGAGCCCCTAAAGGAGCTCTTTGTCAAATTATACGTTAGCACGAATCGCATCAACTGTTGAACGGTCTGCGCCTTGTACTAATTTAATTAATAATTCCTTTGCTGCAGCATAATCATCCACATGCATAACAGAAGCTGCCGTATGAATATAACGTGAGCAAATCCCAATTACTGCACTTGGCACACCTTCTTGTGATTGGTGCACACGACCTGCATCTGTACCACCTTGTGAGGCAAAGTATTGATACGGAATGTTATTGCTCTCAGCTGTATCTAAAATATATTCGCGAATACCACGATGAGTTACCATTGTACGGTCTACAATACGTAGTAATGGTCCTTGTCCTAGCTGACCAAACTGTGTTTTATCACCATTTGCATCATTTGCTGGCGAAGCATCTAGTGCGAAAAATAAATCTGGCTTAATCATATTAGCCGCAGTTTGTGCGCCGCGTAACCCTACTTCTTCTTGCACCGTAGCACCTACATATAAATGATTGCTAACTTCTTGTCCATGAAGTGCCTTAGCAAGATCTAATGCTAAACCACAACCGTAGCGATTGTCCCATGCTTTAGCCATAATTTTTTTAGGGTTTGCCATTGGCGTAAATGGGCATACTGGGATAATCGATTGACCTGGACGAATACCTAATTGCTGTGCATGCTCTTTGCTATCCGCACCTACATCAATTAGCATATTTTTAATGTCCATTGGCTTACTACGCTCAGCCTCTGTCAGTAAATGAGGTGGGATAGATGCAATCACACCTGGTATCTTACCATTCTTTGCAAACACATCTACGCGTTGTGCTAGCATTACTTGATTCCACCAACCACCCAATGGTTGAAAGCGAATCATGCCATTATCTGTAATCGACGTTACCATAAAAGCAACTTCATCCATATGCCCTGCAACCATAATAGTTGGTGCATCAGCATTTTTACTTTTACGTACGCCAAAAATACTACCTAATTTATCTTGAATAATTTCATCTGTATATGGTTCTAATTCGCCACGCATAAATTTGCGTACTGCCCCTTCGTCGCCAGGTGCACCTGGTAACTCTGTTAATGTTTTAAACATTTGTAGTGTTGCTTCATTCATCGTTGACTCTCCCCTTATGTTATACATTTTGCTAGCGTGCTAGCTTTTATTTCATTGTATCATACCAGTTAGGGTGCATAATATAACTAAGCTATGGTAAAATAAAGATATTATCTAATAGGAGGTTTTCTTACAATGAAATTACGTGACTTTTTAATTGGTGTAGCTACAGGTTTAGCTGTTGCTGTCATCATTAAAGAAACTACTGAGCAAGTTGCTCCGTACAAACCAGCTAACAAAGTGCTTGAAAACATTAAAAATGAATTTAAAGAAGTAGCCCCGATTGATGGTTCTTGGATTTTCATGAAAACTGAAGAGTTCTCAAACGGTGTATCAACTGTTCCTGTTTACCGCGGCGGAATTTCTCGTGTAACAGATGGCAACACAGAAACATTTGAATTCGCAGCTGACGCGCGTACGGGCGTAGTTGTCGATTTACAACAAGTATAAATAATTAGCATCGGCGCTCATTGCGTCGGTGTTTTTTTGTACAAAAAAAGATGCCAGCATTTGCTGACATCCTAAGAGAGCCCAAGTTTGCTCTGTTATTTTAATACCTTAATTGTTACCATTTTACGTCCCCATGCATAAGCACGATTTGTGTTATTAATAAATACGTCGATACGGTTACCTTTAATTGCGCCACCAGTATCTCCTGCGATTGCTTCGCCATAACCTTCAACCCATACGCGTGAACCTAATGGAATAACACGTGGGTCAACTGCGATTACTTTTAAGTTAGGGTTAGCACGTAAGTTAATACCCGTTGCTGTAATACCTGAACAACCGTAGCAAAATGCTGTATAAGCTGTTGCTGACACACGCATTGTGCGAGCTACTTCTTTACCGTTGATTGTTTCAACAGTTGGTTTTGCTGGTTGTTGTACAACTGGCTCTGGTGGTGCTACGCCAACTACTAATTTTTGTGTTGGGTACACAAGGTTGTATTGTAAGCTATTCATTTTTTGTAATTCTTCAATTGTCGTGCCATAAACTTTAGAGATTGACCATAATGTTTCGCCTGGTTGTACGATATGCGTTGGTGCTTCTGCTGCGCTTGCTGTTGAAGCGTAAATGCCTGCACTTAATAATAAAGCTCCGATAAGAGCAACTACTTTATTTTTCAATTTTTATTTCCTCCAATAGGTGTGTTTTGTAACTCACTGAGGCTTACTTTACAGAAGTTTTGTTACAAACATATTACAAACATGTATTAACTCCTTAACAAAGTATTACTATGTTACTGACACACACCTACTTTGAAAACCCTTTCATTACTTTAGCACCAACGTTACTCATGCTTTATTACAAAGAAAAAAAGCATGATGACAATTGTCGTATGTCACCATGCTTTTGCTTATTTTGTAAATGTAATACTCGCTTCATTGCTACGTTTTAGAGAATCAACAACTTCTTTACCCGTTTCATCCCATTTAATCATGCGATAGTAAGCATCATGATAGAAGCTAAACCAATAACCATTAGCTAAAGCTTCCTTCATTAAACGTTCCTTCGCAAAAACAGATGTCATTGGATAATCATCGTAGGCTAATACCCATAGTGGATTTTGATGGGCATGTGTTGGCATAATATCGCCCATATGCAAAATTGTCTCACCATTTTGTGTAAACTTTAAAATTGCATGTCCATTGCTATGTCCACCCGTATGAATCATTTCAATACCAGGCATAATTTCAATTTGGTCCTCGTAAGTAACAACTTGATCCACGATAGGCTCCCAGTTATCTTTCCAATACGTATTACGTGAACGAATATTAGGCTCGCGCATTTCGTCCCACTCAATTTGTGACACATATACTTTAGCCTTTGGAAACGCAGGCACTAATACATCGTCCTGCCACTCTGTTAAGCCACCTGCATGGTCGAAATGCAAATGTGACATTAATACATAATCAATATCAGCAGCAGTTAAGCCTAGCTCATCCAAACTACTTTTTAACGCCGACTCTTGAGTAACACCATAATTACGGAGTTGCTTTTCATTTAATTTATTAAAACCTACGCCTGTATCTAACAGCATATTTTTACCTTGGTACTGGATTAAGATTGGCTCTGTTGGTAACTCAATTTGGTTCTTTTCATTAACTGGATACTTTCGTGACCATAGCGGTTTTGGTACAACACCAAACATTGCACCACCATCTAAGCAAGTCACGCCCCCGTTTAGCCATGTTAATGTCATGTCGTGAAATTGAAATTTATCCATTACATTTCCCCCTTATCATCTGCTTATTTCAGTTGAAACTGTGCCTCTAAGCGATAAATCGGTTGCCCCTTAGCAGAAAACTTTTCTTCGTACTCTGTCATAATATTATCCTCTGGCATATTAACATGTAAGTCGAGTGATACATCTGTTAATAACATGCCATAAGCTGAAATACTTGTTAATGAGTACTCAAAAAGACCGCGGTTATCCGTTTTAAAATGGATAGCACCCTCATCAATCAGCACATCTTCATATAACTTCAAAAATCCTTCATGCGTTAGACGACGCTTTGCATGACGTACTTTAGGCCATGGATCAGAGAAGTTTAAGTACACGCGAGAAACATCGTTTTTCGCAAAGTATTTATTTAAATCTGCGCCATTCACTTTTAACAAGCGTAAATTGGCAGGAGATTTCGCTTCAATGGCATTCTCAAGCGCGCAAACAATTACGCTATCATAAAGTTCAATGCCAATATAGTTAATATCGGGATTTTGTAAGGCCATGCCTGTTACAAATTGTCCCTTACCCGTGCCTACCTCAATATGTAGGGGGTTAGAATTGCCAAACACCTCATGCCATTTACCAATATGCGTCTCAGGGTTTGGAATAATGATTTCTGGGTGACTTTCAATAAAGTCATTTGCCCATGGTTTATTTCGTAATCTCAATGCTATTTCCTCTTTTCTTACTAATTTAAATTGTACACTATTTTCTGATAAAAATATCGCTATTGCAAAATTTTATTACGTTTTCGCGCCATATTACGACATTATACCTTATTCAGCTTTTTGCTAGTTGTATACATACTTTTATATTGTACGTCTTTTATACGGGGCGGTCACGAATTTTATTATTCAGTCGGTTGTAGTTTTATACTTGCCCGTCTTGCTCTTCTTCATCAGTTTGCCAAATATTACGGTTAAAAGATGTGATTTGCGCTTGCGCGAGCAACGTCTGTGCAGCACGAATTTGCATATGTTTCATCGGTGAAGCTGAGCGTGCTAATTGATCAAACCATTCTGTATAACTACGCTTATCAATTAAACGCGTATTAAAAGCAGTGCCTGGATAATCAAAATAACCGTTGCGTGACAGCAATACCTTACGAATGGGAATTGTAATATTTTCGCTATCAAATAATTGCTCTAGCACCGCTTCGGTACGATTTAAACTAATGAAAGGATTTAACACCTTGCTATCTTTCTTCCCTACTTTTTTCGTCCAAAAACGATCGCCATCTGCTACATACACAGCTTGATCCTCTTGCTCTAGCTTATTAATACAAATGCACTCTGTTGGTGTAATAATAATAATAGCTAGCTCAATCGGCGCTTTTTTCACTTTAATAATAGGATAATAAAAGACAAGGTACGTATCAGGTAAACGCAGTAACACTGTGCGTAAAAAAGAGTCGCGCATAAATTTAGGGTCAACATAGGATTTTTCGCGTAGTGTAGAGCTCGCCCATTTCAATTGAAAATGAAAAAATTGATTCATAAACATTTGACGCAGTTCTTTAATTGTCTGCGGTGCATACACAATTTTAGGATTAAACGTCAGTGTCGTTTCTTCATCGGGGATTTCATCTTCACTAGCGAGCAACTCCTGCTCCCCTACAATTTCCTCAGGTGCAACTTCTAACGCTGATGGCTCCTTTTTCGTAAAAAATTTACGCACAAAAGAAAAGCGTGGCTTCTCCTCCTCCGCTTCTTCGATATGTTGCCAATCATCTACCTCATCACCTTGTTCCCATTGATGCTTTACGCGGTCCCATTGATTTTTCTTTAAACGTACAAACTGTGTTGGGTAACGCGCTAAGTCGATTTGATAGCGTGATGTATAGTCTTGCAATTTTACTAGCTGTGCCATATGTATATCTTCACCTTTCCTTATTTTGCATTACATCTATTTTACCTGTACTACGATAAGAAAAGCTACCTACGAATCGCAGGTAGCTCAGTAACATTATAGTGCCTCTACTTTTGCATTAAAGGCTTGCTGTAATTTGCGTGTCCATTCGCCAACAATACCACCGTTAACCTTATTGCCGTCTACTTCAACAATTGGCGTAACCTCTGATGTTGTAGAAGAAACAATTAGCTCATCCATCATTGCAATATCTTCAACGCGGAAAGCCTCCTCTTTAATTGGTAGACCAATTTCGTTTGCGCATTGTAAAATTACTTGGCGCGTAATACCGTTTAAGATGAGATTGTTTGCAGGGTGTGTGTATAGTACACCATCTTTAATAGCTAACACATTTGAAGACGAACACTCTGTCACAACGCCATCGCGATGCAAAATCGCTTCATAACAGCCTGCTGCGTGTGCTTGTTGCTTTAACATAACAGCACCTAATAAACTGATAGATTTAATATCACAGCGTGACCAACGAATATCTTCGGCTACAATAACGCGTACACCATTTTCAAAATTAGCCTTTGGGCGTGGGTTTTCGGTTACATTAGCTGTTAAAATAGCCTCTACCGCTGGCTCTGGGAAAATGTGATTACGTGGTGCTACACCGCGCGTCACTTGGAAGTATACATGCCCTGTGCCTAACTCATTTTTTTCGACAAGGTCATGTAGTAACTTGTGCAGTACATCCTTTGTATACGGAATCACAAGGCTAATTTTATCTGCACTCGCATATAAACGGTCAATGTGTTCTTTTGCTGTAAAGAACTGGCCATCATATACCTTTACCACTTCATAAACCCCGTCGCCTAATTGATAGCCGCGGTCCTCTTGAGAAATTACTACTTCATCTTGCTTCATGATTTGATCTTTGTATAAAACATAGCTCACTTTGCATCGTCCTTTTCTTCAGTGCTTGCTAATTTTACGATAGCTTCAGCGTAAATAGCAGCGGCCTTAATTAAATTTTCTACCACAACAAACTCATCTGCACGATGTGCCACATCAGGCTCACCAGGAAATAACATACCAAAAGCTACGCAAGGTGCATTGCCCTTCTCTGCCATTGCGCGTGCATACGTACCGCCACCTGTAGATAGCAGTGGTGTTTCGTAGTCGCCAGAGTATTTGCGGTACACATTTTCTAACGCTTGTACTAATTCATTATCCGCACTAACATGGTGGGGCGGTGAGTTATCAATCACATCTAGCGTAAAGCCATGTTCACGTACAGCTTGCTGTGCTGCTGTAAGTTTTTCTTCAAATGGGAATGTTACAGAGTAGCGCATACTTACTTTAATTTCAGCTGCTGTTGCGCTAACACTAAAAATACCAGGGTTTAATGTTGTATCTCCTGACATATCATCATTAAAATCAAGTGCGATTGCCTCGCCCGTACAACTTTTGGCGAAAGTTGTTGTAACAAAAGTAGCGAATGCTTTACTTGCGGGTGTTGTTACAACATCTGCTAAAAATGTTGCTAACCTAACGCCTGCATTTTGTCCTTTAAACGGCTCCATCGCGTGTGCAGAGCGTCCCTTCATTGTTAATACAAGGTCATTACCTTCTACTGTTGCTGTTCCTTCAAATTGTTGTGCTGCTAAAAAAGCTTCGTATGCGGCCTTTGTCGTAGCTGGCATTTGCGTTAAAACAGCCGTAGCTAAATCTGGCACCATATTTAGACGATGACCTGCTGTAAAGGATACAATCTGCTCTTGTTCACCACTTGTCATATCACGACGCAATAATAAATCAGCAATACCCTTTTCTGCATTAATTAAAGGGAAGTCCGCATCAGGCGCAAAACCCATCGTTGGCATCTCTTCTTTTTCGAAGTAACGGTCTACACAGCGGAAGCCCGTTTCTTCGTCTGTTCCGATAATCATACGCACGCGCTTTGTTAATGGTACTCCTGCGTCCTTAACTAACTTCATCGCAAGCCAAGCTGCCATCGTTGGCCCCTTGTCATCAATTGCACCACGACCAAATAATTTACCATCTTCAATAATGCCGCCAAATGGTGGGTACTGCCAATTTGCTTCGTTACCAGCAGGTACTACATCAACATGGCACAGGATACCTAGTAAATCTTCGCCTTCACCCATCTCAATATGCCCTGCCATATTATCTATATTTTTAGTGGTCATGCCCTGCTCCTCACCTTTTGTGAGTAACCATTGCATCGCTTCAAATGGTCCTTTACCAAACGGTGTGGCTGTTGAAGCTTCCTCTTCATTTAATACACTTTTAATTGAAATCAATTGTTGTAACTCGGTAATCAGTTCTTGTTGTCTCTCAGTGGCTAATTGTAACCAATCCAATTGTATTGCCCCCTTCTATGCTTGTTAAAGCTATTCTACTCCTAATCAGTGAAATTTCAATTAATTATTGCATTTTGATATGATGTTTTTGTTTTTACAAAACGGGTATACATCAAATGAATGTTATGTGCATTGTAAAGAAGATATAGCTTCTTTGTTAAGAAGCCGCGCATACCCTAGTTTTTTTTATACTTTTTTTGTATAATGAAGTTGTCAGATTCAACTGACAATTACAACTAAAAAAAGGGGATGTCTCAGGCAATTAAACAAAAGCCTTAGTGCACTCCGCACAAACATTCATGTCGTCCGCTAGTCTTTGCCAAGAGAATTGAGATGAAGGAGTGGTTTACTTATGAAACCTACTACTGACCGAATGCTTAATCGTATTAAAAGTGTGTATTTATTTATCTTAGATAGAGGTACTGTTACTACACAGGATTTAGTCGACGAATTTAGCATGACTCCACGTACTGTTCAGAGAGATTTGAACGTACTAGCATTTAACGATTTGGTACAGAGTCCAAGTCGTGGCAAATGGACAACGACGAGCAAAAAAGTAAAAATTCCATCTTAACCCAAAAAAGAAATGACCTTTCGTCGGGGTCATTTCTTTACTGTTTAGCAGGCTACTCGCCTGCTCTTTTTAATTGTGTTAACTCTTGATTTGTTAGCTCACGATATTCGCCAAGCGCTAAACTGTCATCTAAATGAAGTGACCCCATTGATAAGCGTTTTAAGTAAACAACCTTCTTACCAACTGCCTCAAACATACGCTTAACTTGATGAAATTTGCCCTCTTGAATTGTTAGCTCTATTTCGGATTGCTCCCCTGCCGCTAAAATCGTTAGGCTTGCTGGCTTCGTTTCGTAGCCGTCGTCTAAAATAACGCCTTTCGCAAACGCCTCACCGTCCGCTTCTGTTACCTCACCTTCAATGCGTGCATAATATACTTTAGGCACATGCTTTTTAGGTGACAATAAATTATGCGTCAGCTGACCATCATTGGTAATCAATAATAGCCCTTCCGTATCTTTATCCAAACGTCCTACAGGAAACGGTGCGAAATGTTGTAACATCGGGTCGAGTAAATCAATCACTGTAGTATCGCGTAAATCCTCCGTAGCTGAAATCACACCTGGTGGCTTGTGTAACATAACGTAAATAAATTCACGGTACTCTACAACTTCACCAAATACCATAACTTCCTGCGCTATGGGGTCAACATGCTGTGACGTACTCTTTGCTGCCACGCCGTCTACTGACACTACTTTATCCTTAACTAATTGCTTTACTTCCTTGCGTGAGCCATAGCCCATATTAGCAAGTAATTTATCTAAACGCATAATCAAACTCCTTATAAACCTAGCTTATTCGTAATACGTGTAATACGCTCACCTAAAACATTTTGTGCTAAACCAATTTTCAAGGTAATCGCTGCATATGCAAGCGCGCCAAGAGGTGCACAAACAACTACATATAAAATGGCTAACCATTTCGTATCAGGCTCGCCTACAATTAGCGCTAAAATCCACTTCACGCCAAGTACAACCACTGCCATTGTAGCTGTTACAAGTGCAATTAATACAAAACGCTTTAACACTACTGTTGGTCGGTAATTTAACACTATTACAATAACTGCTACATTAATTGCAATAGCTGTTGTGTAACCAATACCTGTTGCAATAATCGAGCCATCCGCCGCAAAAAGCTTAATTAACGGAATGTTGAGTGCTAGCTTCATAAAAATACCTGTTAATAAGCTAAACACTACCCATTTTTGATAGTTGATACCTTGCATAAGTGCTGCTGTTACAGCAAAGAGTGCAAATAAAATTGCAATTGGTGCATAGTGCATTAAAATTGTAGCACCTGCTTCACTTTTCGAATAAAACGCATAGTAGATTTCATATGAAAGTGTCATAATACCAACTGTTGCTGGTAACATAACAAATAAAATAATTTGGAAAGTTTTATCCACTGTATAACGTAATGATGTTTGTGCTCCTTGCGTATAGTAACGCGTAATAACAGGAATTAACGCCATAGATAAACCTGACGCAAGCATAACGGGAATCATTACAATTTTATTTGTTAAAAAGTTAATCATACCAAAATACTCATCTGTTACTTTCGCTAGCCCAATTGATGTCATCGCATCATTAAACGTTAACATATCCACTAATTGGAACAGTGGGTCTGCCATACCAACAAAAGCAAAAGGAATAGAGTACGTTAAAATTTCCTTATAAATGGTTACCATAGAAATATGTTCACCACTTGAAATACTTGTTGCACGCAAACGGTCAAACTCTGGTACATATTTACGCCAGTAATATAATAGTACAAACATCGCAGCAATGGCTCCGACAAATGCCGCAAATACCGCCATCGAGATTGCTGTTTCGACCTTACCACTAAAAACAATCATGACTAAAAATGATGCAATTAATAAGAAGGCAACACGCACAATTTGCTCTACTAATTGAGAGATTGCTGTTGGTGTCATAATGCCATAACCTTGGAAGAAGCCTCGCCATAAGCTCATAAATGGTACAACGAGTAACGCTAAGCTTAACCAACGAATAACATTGGCAATTTGTGCAACCGTAAATACTTGCTCCTCACTTTTAATAACCATCTCAGCAATTGGTGTCGCTAAGGTAAAGAGCGCAATAAACGAAATCAATCCCGTGCCTAGCATTACAAAAAGCCCTGAGCGCATCAACCTACGCCCCGTGTCATAGTCACCTAAAGTATTATACTTTGATACAAACTTCGCGACTGCGTTTGGCGCACCTGAAATGGCAAACGTCAGCATAATGGAATATGGTATGTATGCATACGAGTATAGGGCCACATTACTTTCGCCAATAATGGCGTAAAAAGGGAAAATATAAATTAAACCTAGCGCTTTTGATAAAAATAACCCAATGGTTAAAATCGCAGCGCCCTTCATTAAACTATTCGAGGACATTAAGTAGCCACCCATTCTATTAAAAATCAAACATTGCATTAAACCTAAAGTATAGTTTAACCTTGAAACAGCATTTACTCAAATGCTTTTGTAATGAAAACGTAATTTTTTGTATGCAAGTTGCATATCGTTAAGAGAGGAAGTATTGAATATGTATGATGTAATCGTAATTGGTGGCGGTACAGCTGGTTTAATGGCGGCTGTTGCCGCAGCTGAACAACATAAAAAAGTTTTGCTGCTCGAAAAAGGAACAAAATTAGGTAACAAGCTCGCTATATCAGGTGGAGGACGATGCAATGTAACTAATCGTCTTCCCACTGAAGAAATTATAAAAAACATTCCAGGCAATGGACGTTTTTTATATGGTCCATTTAGTATTTATAACAACGAAGATATTATTCAATTTTTTGAAAGTAAAGGTGTAGCATTAAAAGAAGAAGACCACGGGCGTATGTTCCCTGTTTCGGACCGCGCAAGAGATATTGTCGAAACTTTGCTTGAAGAGCTTGAGCGCTTAAATGTAACAATCATGTTACACACTGCAGTAGAAAAATTAATAATGAACGATACACATGTTATTGGTGTGCGTACTGCTACTACTGATTTTATGGCTACGTCCGTTATTGTAGCTGTTGGTGGTAAAGCTGTACCGCATACTGGCTCAACAGGTGATGGCTATGCGTGGGCTGAGCGCGCAGGACATACCGTTACAACGCTCTTCCCTACAGAAGTACCGCTTTTATCACAAGAAAAATTCATTCAAAATAAAACACTACAAGGTCTTGCCTTACGTGATACAGCAGTTAGTGTATTAAACGCCAAAGGCAAAACGTTAATCACTCATAAAATGGATATGCTTTTCACACATTTTGGCGTTAGTGGCCCGGCCATTTTACGCTGTAGTCAATTTGCGGTAAAAGAGCAAATGAAAAACGGTGGCAAACCTGTTACTTTGCAAATTCAAACTATTGAAGACAATGCCCACAATGTTACGCAGCAACTACAAAAGCTTGCAAAGGATGAACCAAAAAAAGCGCTAAAAAATACGTACAAAGCATTAGCTGTTGAACGTTGGCTATTATTTTTATTTGAACAAGCTGGACTTGATCCTAATAAAACTGGAGCGGATGTTTCTCAAGCGGAGTTGCGCGCACTTGCTGAGCAACTCACTACATTTACGATGCAAATTTCTGGCTCACAACCTATGGAAAAAGCATTCGTTACAGGCGGTGGTGTTTCTGTTAAAGAGATTGAACCAAAGACGATGGCTTCTCGTAAAATGCAGGGGTTATATTTCTGCGGCGAGATTTTAGACATTCACGGTTACACAGGTGGCTACAACATTACTGCAGCATTAGTTACAGGCCGTATTGCAGGTATGAGTGCCGCTAATTGTTGAGCACTATTTCTGTAGGTTAAGAACTATTCTGATTAGTTTGCTTAATACTGTTGACAGTAAGCACGAGCTGTTATATTGTATGTGTAATATACGAATTGTGTTATACAACAACCAACACTAAAAAAGTAGCGTGCATCGCTGCACGCTACTTTTATCTTATGCATGTGAAACTGTATCTGCTGTGTTTTGCTGTGCTTGTGCCTTAGCTGCAATACTACGACGCTCACGTGTAACATCCATGCGCAGTGTAATTGCTACAATAAGTGCTAAAGCCGCTAACACTGTAAAGATATAAAACACAGGAATATAACTACCTGTTGCACCCTTAACAAATGTCACAATCATCGGTCCAAAAATACCGCCAAGTGACCACGTTGTTAATAAATATCCGTGAATGGCTCCAAGTTGCTTTGTACCAAACATATCACCTGCAAATGCTGGTAAGTTTGAGAAGCCTCCACCGTAGAAGCTAACTACAAGGAAAATAAACAATTGGAAAATCAATGTGTTTGTTGTCATTGGTAATAGGAAGAAGATAACTACTTCTGCAGCAAAGAATAAAATAAAGACGTTAGCGCGTCCTAAATAATCTGATGCTGCTGCCCATATTAAACGGCCTCCACCGTTAAATAGGCCCATAATCCCTACCATTGTCGCTGCTCCTGCTACCGAAAGACCAGCAATTTCTTGTGCCATTGGTGAGGCAACTGAGATCATCATAATACCGGCTGTAACGCTAATTAAGTGCATTGTCCATAGCATCCAAAAGCGTTTTGTTTTAACAGCCTCTCTTGCAGACAACTGTGCTAAATCCGCAGTTGTTTTTTTGTTGCCTTTTGCAACGACTGCTTCCATGCCTGCTACTGTATAGTCACGTGGTGGTGGCGCAATGTAAAGCGCTCCTAACATCATGAATGTAAAGTAACTTGCACCTAAAATAAAGTACGTATTTGAAATCCCTACAGAACTCATTAAACTTACAGCTACAGGTGCTGTAATTAACGAACCTGCCCCAAATCCTAATACTGCCATACCCGTTGCTAAACCTCGGCGGTCCGGGAACCATTTAACAAGTGTAGAAACTGGCGCAATATAGCCGATACCCATCCCTAATCCACTTAATAAACCGTATGTTAACCAATATAAAACTACTGAGTCAATCAGGATTGCTACCCCAGCACCTGCTTGACCTAATCCGAACAATACAGCTGCTAACATGGCTGAACGTCTTGGTCCTTGTTTTTCTACGAAGCTACCGAATAATGCTGCAGCAAACCCCGCTAATCCCATCATAATCGTGAACGCAATTGTAATTTTTGAGTCGCTCCACCCCATCTGTTCTGCGATTGGCATTTTATACACGCTGTATGCGTATGCCGCACCAATTGATAAGTGGATTGCTATTGCAGATAATGCAATTAACCATCTGTTTTTATTCATATCTTCTCACTAATCCCCCTTCTTGCTATTTGTGAATACTTTATGAACGGCTATGTTAAACAAGATACCATTGATATTTATAACTTGGCAAGCTATTTTTTTCATTTTTTATTATTTCATGCGAAAAGAGATTATTATATAACAAAAGAAATACAACACATAAAGCAGAAAATAATATAGTTAATATTGTTGTCAAAAGCTTTAGATTCAATGTTTAATAATTCACATAAGCACTTCTAAAATACCTTCATAACATAATTCATATAATATAAAGTTATTTCCATATATGTAATTGCATAAACCTTCACATACTGTTATAAACTATTTTTATATACTTAAAGCAGAAAATAGAAACATTTTATAGATATATTTAATCTATTCGAGAATACCCACCTTTATGCGCAACGCTTTATATGTTTTTTTCATTATAAGTGAAAAACTTTAGCTCTTTGTGCACTTAATCACATACTTTTTCCTTAATGTTCGGATTTTGCTACAATGTGTATTTTTCATCTGTTATACAACGGCAAAAAAACACGCTAGCATTTGCTAACGTGTTTTAATTTTTTATTGTTTTTTTGGCCAAAAACTCCACTTACCTAATAATACAATAATCGCTGGGATTACAATTGTACGTACAAGGAAGGTATCAATTAATACCCCAATAAATACTGAGAAGCCAAAGACACGTAAATCAAGCACAGGCTGTGTCATTAATACAGCAAAGGTAGCTGCTAAAATTAAACCTGCTGACGAAATAACGCCACCTGTTTTACCTACTCCTTCAAGTACAGCTTCTTTTAATGGTAAATGCTTTTGCTCTTCACGTATACGAGCCATTAGCATAATACTATAATCGACACCAAGCGCTACTAAGAATACAAACGCGTAAATTGGCGTACGATAACTTACCCCTGCATAGCCAAGGATGTCTTGGAACACAAATACCGTAATACCAAGTGCTGCACCAAATGATAGGATAATTGTTGCTATCATATAAATTGGCGCAATGAGTGAGCGTGTTTGGAAGCCTAACATTACTGCGATTAGGATAGACATAATAATCCCTACGCGTAACATATCGCTTTTACTTGTTGCACGAATATCTGCTTGCTCTGCAGTTTCACCCGCAATATATAATGTAGCATCTGTTAATGCTGCTTCTTTCATAATGCTCGCACTATTTTCTTGAATAGCTTCAATTTGATCAAACGCAACTTCTGAGTACGGATTTTCTGCTAGGATGACATTTAATTTAGCAACATGGTCATCCTCTTTAGAAATAGCATTGCCGCCACCTTGCATAGTTACCGTATGAATGCCCTCTTGTTGCTCCATAACAGTAATTACATTTTGTAGTTTATCTTCTGTTAATGTTTCCTTTGCCTTAACAATCATCGTAGTTGGAGCAATATCACCCTTAGAGAATGAATCCTCCAATTGATGGTAGCCTTGAATTGATGACATTTCGTCTGGGAAAGAATCCAATAAGTTAAATGTGTATTTCATTGAGTTAATGTTTAATGTACATACCACAAGTAATACAATAACAGGAACCATAGATAGTACAGGTTTGTTTGTTACAAAACGTGCAATACGGTGCCAAATGCCTTCTTTCTTTGGCTTGTTTTTTGCTACGCGTGGATTGAATGGCCAAAATGCTTTTGCGCCCGCTAATGCAAATAACGCTGGGATTAATGTTAAACTTGCTAAGAAAATAAAGGCCACAGCAATCGCAAATACTGGTGCAAATACACGGTAAATTTCAAATACGGCAAAGAATAATGTCAGCATACCAAGCATAACTGTACTACCACTAAAGATGATTGGCTCACGTACATGCTTAATAGCATTTTTCATTGCTTCTGTTGAGCTTAAATCTTTTTCGAGCTCCTCACGGAAACGAGAGAAAATTAATAAAGAATAATCTGTTACAACCGCAAACAATAAAATTAGCATAATAGATAATGCTTGCCCATCAATGGCAATAATGCCTGCTCCCCCTACTAACCCAATCACGCGGTCAACTACCATATATACAATCCCTGCGCCTACTAATGGGATAAAGGCTAGTAATGGAGAACGATAAATTACAATAAGTAATACTAAGATGACAACGACTGTACTAATCATTAGTACTACGTCAGCCTTAGTAAACATTTCGTACGCATCTGCTACAATGCCCACAGGACCTGTAAAGTATACGTCTGTTGTGCCAAGTGTTGCATCCGCTTCGGCTTTCATTTTATCTAGCTCAGCTTTAACGACTTTACCCTCTAACTCACCCGTAAATGTTACAGGAATAAAGAAAGTCTTTCCGTTTTCAGAGGTAAAGCCTTTCCAAGCTTGCTCAGGCATTTTTGATAAAGGGATAACTGTTGCATCTAATGTTGTTTCATCTACGAGCTTTTCAACAGTAGCAATTGTCTTTTCGTATTTAGCTGTGTCAAAACCTGCCTCATCATGCATAACGACAAATAATGGCGCGCCATCAGAGGAAGGGAAATACTCCTTAATCATTTGTTTTGCTTCTATTGATAGAGCGTTATCAGGTAAACCTGAGTTTTTAGCTGGTGTTGTTACCTCTTTGGCTGTTGGCGCTACCATTGTTAATACAACCATCGCCACTAACCATACGGCTACAATACCAAGCCATCTTTTCTTTTCACGTAATGTTTTCATGCTGTCTGCTCCTCACTTGTACTATGTTACTTACAGTGTAAGGTGGCAACATGAACTTTAAATGAACATTACTTAACAGAATGTATGGCGCATAAAATAGCGGTGCTCTTGCTCGCCAAACTCATCCTCTCGTGTTTCTTCAATTACAAAGCCTAACTTTTCGTATACACGTACGGCACTAGGGTTAGCCGTGGCTACCGTTAATACTACATCATTAAAGCCATCCTCCTGTATTAAACGTAATACCTCTTGTAAAAATTGTTTGCCTAAACCTTGCCCTTGATAATCTGAGCGTACATAGTAGCCAAAAATATACGCTGTCTGAGGTGCATCATAATCGCGTAACACTTCGGCTACTGCTACAGGGCGTTCGTCTTGCTCTTGTTTATACCAAATTAATTTGCCGTAGCGTGCAATAGGTACAAAAGTTTGCTCATCTACTGCACCAAAGTCTGGAAAGGCATCTTGCTCTAATTCGCGCATCATCTGCTGTTCTGTCGGTGTTAATTTTTTTGGCACTTCAATATAAAAACTCATCTATTTTCCTCCTAAAAAAGAGAAGCACAGTGGCTTCTCTTTTATTTATTATTTAATTACAATATTAACTAATTTGCCTGGAATGGCAATTAATTTTACTAATGCTTTACCAGCCATTTGCTCTTGTACCTTTTCATCTGCAAGGGCAACCTTCTCTAGCTCATCTTTAGTAATGTCTTTTGCTACTTTAAGCTTAGCACGCACTTTACCATTGATTTGTACAACCATTTCGATTTCATTATCTTCAAGCTTTGCCTCATCAAATGTTGGCCAAGCTGCGTATGTTAATGTTTCATTGTGACCAAGTTGTTGCCAAATCTCTTCTGCAATATGCGGAGCAATTGGTGATAGTAATAGCACAATGCCCTCTGCATATTTCGTTGGGATACGGTCAACTTTGTTAGCTTCGTTTACAAAAACCATCAGTTGCGAAATCGCTGTGTTATTACGCATATGCTCATAGTCTTCTGTTACCTTTTTAACGGTTTGGTGATACACTTTTTCAAGCTCTCCGCCTTCTTCGCCGTTTACTTTAGCACTTAATGTACCATCTTCGTTCATAAATAAACGCCATACACGGTCTAGGAAGCGGCGTGCACCATCTACTCCGTTTGTTGTCCATTCTTTTGATGCATCAAGTGGACCCATAAACATTTCGTACAGACGTAATGTATCTGCGCCGTGTGAAGCTACAATATCATCTGGGTTAATAACATTACCAAGCGATTTAGACATCTTCACATGCCCTTCACCTAAAATCATACCTTGGTTAAATAATTTTTGGAAAGGCTCTTTTGTATGAACCACACCTAAATCATAAAGCACTTTATGCCAGAAACGTGCATATAATAAGTGAAGTACGGCATGCTCTGCACCACCAACATAAATGTCAACTGGTAACCAGCGTTTTGCTAGTTCAGGGTCAATTAACATTTCGTCATTGTCTGGGTCAATATAGCGTAAGTAATACCAGCAGCTACCTGCCCATTGTGGCATCGTATTTGTTTCGCGGCGACCTTTCATACCTGTTTTAGGATCTACAACGTTTACCCAATCCGTAATGTTAGCAAGTGGTGACTCACCTGTGCCTGATGGATGGATATTATCCGCTTTTGGTAACTCAAGTGGTAGCTCATCCTCTGGCACTGGTGTCATTGTACCATCTTCCCAATGAATAATTGGGATTGGCTCGCCCCAGTAACGTTGGCGTGAGAATAACCAGTCACGTAAGCGGTAAGAGATTTTCTTTTCACCTACGCCTTTTTCTACTAACCATGCAATGGCTTTTTCAATACCATCTTCTTTTCCTAATCCATTTAGGAAATCAGAGTTAATATGAACACCGTCACCTGTGAAGGCTTCTTCTTCAATATTGCCGCCTTCAAGTACAGGGATGATTGGTAAATTAAATTCCTTCGCAAATTCATAATCACGCTCGTCGTGAGCAGGTACTGCCATAATTGCGCCTGTACCATACGTAGCTAATACATAGTCTGCAATCCAAATCGGCATTTTTTCGCCGTTAACAGGGTTAATTGCATAAGCACCTGTAAAGATGCCTGTTTTTTCTTTAGCTAAATCTGTACGTTCTAAATCTGATTTTGTTTTGACCTTATCTAAATACGCATCTACTGCTGCTTGTTGCTCAGGTGTAGTAATTTGTGCAACTAACTTATGTTCTGGCGCAAGTACGGCATACGTTGCACCAAATAATGTATCGGGACGTGTTGTAAATACCGTAAAGTCTTTATCTGTACCTTCGATTTGGAAGGTCACATTAGCACCTTCAGAGCGACCAATCCAGTTACGTTGCATTTCTTTTAAACTTTCAGGCCAGTCAAGGTCTTCTAAGTCTTCGATTAAGCGGTCTGCATACTCTGTAATTTTAAGAACCCATTGACGCATTGGGCGACGCTCAACTGGGTGATTACCACGCTCTGATAACCCGTCAATAACTTCCTCGTTTGATAGCACAGTACCAAGTGCTGGGCACCAGTTTACAGCTACTTCATCCACATAAGCTAAGCCCTTTTTATATAGTTGAATGAAAATCCATTGTGTCCATTTATAATATTTCGGATCAGTCGTGTTAATTTCACGATCCCAGTCATAAGAGAAGCCTAGGTCGTTCATTTGACGTTTGAATGTTGCGATATTTTTCGCAGTAAATTCCGCAGGGTCATTACCTGTATCTAATGCGTACTGCTCTGCTGGTAAACCAAATGCATCCCAGCCCATTGGGTGAAGCACATTGTAGCCTTGCTTACGTTTAAATGAACTTAAAATATCTGTTGCAATATAACCTAGTGGGTGACCTACGTGTAAGCCAACACCTGATGGATACGGGAACATATCTAATGCATAAAACTTCGGCTTGCTTTCGTCGTTTACCGTTTTAAATGTTTTATTATCTGCCCAGTACTGCTGCCATTTTTTTTCGATTTGTTCGTGATTATAACTCAATGTTTTTTCCTCCTTCAACTTGCCTACGTAAAATTTTGGAAATAAAAAATCGTCCCTTCCATAATAGAAAGGGACGAGAATTAGTTTTCCCGCGGTACCACCCAAATTAGTGACGACACTCAGCTTAAAATCTTTAACGCAGACGTACGGCATTAGCTACTACTACTTCGCTACTGCTGACTCCAAGGTGAGTTCGACATACGACTTTACTAGCTTACACCACCCGCTAGCTCTCTATAAAAGTTGTTGTGTCTACTAGTCCTTATCTTAGCCATCTTGTATGCCTTCATTTTAAGCTATAGCTACATCGAGTGCAACTTATTTTGCTACGCTTTGCTTTTTTAATGGTAAATCATACAATAAACTTGGTACAACTGCGAGTGCTAAACAACCTACCATCACACCTACCATTAAAGTAAAGCCGTAAGACTCTACTAAAATACCACCTAAAAGAGGACCAATCATACGTCCCATTGTTGAGGCACTATTAACGATACCTTGGTAAAAACCTTGACGCCCTTTTGGTGCAAGTTGATTAGCAATCATCGGCACAACTGGCCAAAAGAACATTTCACCAAAAGTTAAAATGACCATGGCTGTCGCAAACATCGCTAAGTTTTCGGCAAAACCTACGACGATAAAGGATACGAGCACCATACAAATACCAAAGATTAACTGGCGTTTGCTCTTACCTTCCCAACGTCGGACCAGTGGCGCAATAAGCGGCTGACCTAACACAATTAACAAACCGTTAATGGTCCATAGTAAACTATACTCCCTTAGTGTTAAGCCTAAATCTTGCGTATACGACGATATTGTTGCACTCCACTGCGAGTAGGCTACCCATACAAGCATCATAGCTGAAGAAACAATTAACAGCGCGTAAAACGGCGATTTATATTTAATCGGCTGGCTTTCGGATAATACCGAACGCGGTGTATCCGCAACATGGTCTACCCCAATATTTTTATATGTTGTCAGTGCAATAAAGAAGAAGATTACAAACATTGTTAAATTAATAATAAATAAATATTCGAAACTATAGCTTGCAACAATACCAGCAAGTGCAGGCCCTACAGCAACACCAACATTTTGCGCTAAAAATACAGCATTAAATGCACGTCGGCCTCCTTCTGGCCATGCTGCTCCCGCCATCGCAAACATACTTGGGAATACAATACCGTTACTAAAACCGAGTAATGTTAAAAACCACATATATTGCGGCCAACCATGCCATAACGTCAAACACCCCACAGATATAATCGTACAGCTGATGCCAATCATAATGGCACGATAACCACCTAATTTATCAAATAAAAAACCACCTACAAGATTGCCCACAACACCAGCTGCTGAGTTAAGCGTTAACGCTAAACCTGCAATGACGAGTGACTTCCCTAGATGATCATGTATATAAATCGCATTCAGTGGCCATAAAAACGAACCACCTGTATTATTCACAAGCATACCGATAATTAAAAACCACATTTTCTTCGGCATCGGTGCACCTCCCTCTACATTATCAATTGTAACAGTGTATAGGTTTACGCTCGATTTTTCAAGCACAAAAAAAGCGCTATAACTCATGAGCTATAGCACTTGTTTTCGTTATTTTTTTTGGTCAAAAAGTCGCGGGATATCTTCTTTCGACTGCTTAGCTCGTTCACTATATTTTATAGGAAGTCCAAAATCCGTTGTTTTTTGACCTTTTATTTCTTCTTCAACTTTATTTGCTACTTCTAGCAATAACATACCCATCAATTGATCGCCCTTATCAAATATAGCTAGTGCGCCTGTTTTTGCTTGTGCAATTACTTCACGCGCCTGCTTTTCGGTTTTGGCTTGAGCTACACGCTGACTCAAATTTTTACGTTCTTCATTTGCTGCTTCAGCTTTTTGGCGTTCGTCAGGACTAATTTCTTCCAACTTAGCCTTCTCCTGCTCACTCAAACGTTCACCTCTTGCAATCTTGCGTAATACATTTTCCTTTTCAAGCTTTTCTTTCATTACTTCGGCTACTAGCGATTTACTGCTATGTGCCATTGGCGCTTCCTTGCGCGCAATATTTTTTTGAAACAGCGTGTTTTTATCGCTCATTGTTTGCTGCTTCATTTGCATAGCTGCCTGTTGCATAACGCTGCCGCTTAAAATTTTCATACTATCAGCCTCCCTGCTTATAAGTAAATATCGGATGAATTTAATTTTTCTCTACTTCTTATAGCAAGTCGTGCTAAAATAAACGGTTAGAGGAGTGAACAGCAATGACAGAACAATTTCCTTTTCCGTCAGACGGCAAAAGATACTATACATGGAATCGTTTTTTACGTAATGAATTTGGGCATAAGGTATTTAAGGTAGCACTTGATGCTGGCTTTGACTGCCCTAACCGTGATGGCACAGTAGCTTTCGGTGGCTGTACGTTTTGCAGCGCAGCAGGCAGTGGTGACTTCGCAGGCAATCGTGTAGATCCTATTGATGTGCAGTTTGCTGAAATCAAAGCAAAAATGCAACAAAAGTGGAAAGACGGCAAAACAATGGCCTACTTCCAAGCTTACACAAATACACACGCACCATTAGCTGAGCTAAAAGAAAAATTTGAAGCAGCATTGGCGCAGGAAGGCGTAATGGGTTTATCTATCGCTACACGTCCTGACTGTTTACCTGATGACGTAGTGGAATACTTAGCTGAATTAAATGAGCGCACGTATTTATGGGTAGAGCTTGGGCTTCAAACGGTACACGAAAAAACAGCAACACTTATTAACCGTGCACATGATTACCAAACTTATGTAGAAGGTGTCGAAAAATTACGCAAGCACAACATTCGTATTTGTAGCCATATTATTAACGGACTACCACTCGAAGATTACGACATGATGATGGAAACAGCAAAAGCTGTAGCTAAACTTGATGTCCAAGGCATTAAAATTCACCTACTACACCTATTAAAAGGAACACCAATGGTCAAACAATACGAAAAAGGCATGCTAGAATTTTTAGATAAGGATGCTTATATTAACCTTGTAGCAGACCAACTTGAAGTAATCCCACCAGAAATGGTAGTACAACGCATTACAGGTGATGGACCAATTGATTTAATGATTGGACCAATGTGGAGCGTTAATAAATGGGAAGTACTGAACGGCATTGATGCGGAGCTAGCACGACGTAATAGCTGGCAAGGCAAGAAATTTGAGGCGACGACATGAAATTACAACGCGTATTACCCTATGCACAACAATTAATTACACAAGCTGTTACAAGCAAAAGTCACGTGATTGACGCAACAGCTGGTAATGGTCACGATACATTATTTTTAGCAGAGCTTGTACAAGATGGACATGTTTATGCTTTTGATGTGCAAGAAGAAGCACTTAAAAATACGAAGGAGCGCCTCGGTGATTTACAAGAGCGTGTAACATTAATCCATGATGGACATGAATGTGTAGCAAACTATGTAAAACAACCTGTGAGCGCTGCGATTTTTAATTTAGGCTACCTGCCTGGTGGCGATCACAACATTATTACAACACCTAAAACGACACTGCGTGCCATTGACGAAATCCTTGATTTACTAGAAGTTGGTGGTGTAATTGTCCTTGTTATTTATCATGGACATGAGGGCGGTGCTACAGAGCGTGATGCGATTATTGATTATGTAAGTGAATATGACCAAAAATACATTCATGTTTTACAGTATCAATTTTTAAATCAACTCAACTCTCCACCTTTTGTTATTGCGCTTGAAAAGGCAAAAGCCTTTCCACAGTAAAAAAACGTTTGGCTCACCAACTCGTGAGCCAAACGTTTTTATTTTTCTTTCGTCCAAAAATCTGCTTTTTTAATCCCTAGCTTACGCGGGTCAAATGTTGGGTCCTTACCCTCACGCTTTTGACGCTCGTAATCTTTTAACACTTTAATTGCTGGCTTCGTTAAAATAAGCATACCAATCACATTGACCCAAACCATTAAGCCAAGTCCAATGTCACCAACAAGCCACGCCATATCGGCAGTACGCACAGTACCTAAAAATGTAGCTACTAGTACGATTATTTTCACGAGCCAAACACCAAAGCGTTGATCGCGGTCCCCCATAATATAGGCAACATTTGTTTCTGAAATATAGTAGTACGACATAATCGTAGTAAAGGCAAAGAAGAATAAAGCAATCGCTACAAAAGCTGAGCCAAAACCTTGTAAGCCCGAAAATGCTGTATCTACCGCTACTTGTGTATACTCTGAGTAGCTTTGCCCTGGTAGGTTTTCGACAATCATAGCACCATTTTCGTTGCCATCTTGCACATTATATGTGCCCATAAATAAAATCATAAAGCTGTTGCCGAACATACTAAAATGGTATCAATATAAACTGAGAAGGCTTGCACAAGTCCTTGTTTTGCTGGGTGCGATACTTCTGCAGCTGCAGCTGGGTGAGCCCCGTTACCTTGCCCCGCTTCGTTAGAAAGATAGCACGCTTAACCCCCCAAGCAATTGCCGAACCAACTAAGCCACCAAAAATTGAGTTAACACCAAAAGCACTGCTAATAATTAAGGTAAACACTGCAGGTACTTCTGTAATATGCATGACAATAATAATAAGTGCCACAGCAATATAAACTACCGCCATAAACGGTACGATTAAGGTAGCTGCACGCGCAATACGACGCACACCACCAAAAATAATAAAACCTAAAATAACAACAAGTGCTAACCCCGTTACCCAAGGTGCAATACCAAACGCATTTTGCGTTGCACTCGAAATAGCATTAGCTTGTACACCCGTCATTAGGAATGACGTTGCCACAATCGCTGTAAAGGCAAATATTAAACCAAACCAACGTTGCCCTGTGCCTTTTTCAATATAGTAAGCAGGGCCACCGCGGTATACGCCCTGTGATTCTTCTTTATATACTTGCGCAAGCGTTGACTCAACAAACGCTGTGGCAGCACCAATAAATGCTGTCGCCCACATCCAAAAGATTGCACCAGGACCACCAAAAGCAATAGCAGTTGCTGTACCAATAATATTACCTGTACCTACACGTCCTGATAGTGCCATCGACAGTGCTTCAAATGAAGAAACACCTGAGTCGGATTTTTCGCCTGCAAACATTAATTTTACACTATCCTTAATTAAACGAACTTGCACAAATCGTGTTAGCACGGTATACAAAATACCGACAAGTAAAATACCATAAACTAATGCTGGTCCCCAAATTATACTGTAAATTGTTTTTAATACGCTCTCCATGTAAGTCCCCCTTAGTTAACAATATAGCCGATTGATCTAAGCACATTGTTCATATAATCAACCATAAATAAAAAGATTGTGTCGCGCTCAGGCTCATGAAATAAGCTGTGCGAACAATTTGCCCATTCCTTCATATGCACTTCTGATAGCTTTTGCTGATACAGCCATTTTTTTGACGCGGTTAAATCAATAATGGGGTCGTTCTCCCCCGTCATCACAAGCACTGGCACGTTCGGAAATTTATGCGTCATTAAAATCGTAATATCACGTTGTAATAATTGTAACTCGCGATACCACTTCACTGATACGGTTGTATTGTAAGGAATGTCGTCGATAATTGTTTCGATTTTTTCACTGTCTTTTGTCAGCATAGCGATATCAATTTCATGTGTTACCTTCATGCTTGAAGTGAGCGCACTAATACTCGTTAATGCATTGACCATCTTTCCTGGTTGTAGTTTTAATTGTAACCAAGGTGACGTAAATATAACACCCGCTAATGGATATTTTTTACGCATTACCTGAATAGCAAGCAGTGCGCCAAGCCCATGACCGATGACAAATACAGGTAAATCATAAGAGAATGCCATCTTCATTAATTTTTTCACATGCAGGTCATAACGTTCAAAACTCTCGTCATGCGCCTGTAAATTACGATTTAATTCACCATGACCCGGCAAGTCACCTGTTAACACGTGATAGCCTTCGCCTCGCAGTTGCTCAATTAACCAAGCATACCAACCATGATGCTCATAAGCACCATGGATAATCGTAACAACTGCCCTTGGCTGCCCTTCAGCTTCCCACTTCCACATAATTTTATCCCCCTTAATTATCACTTCTCTATTTTCTATTATAACGAATATTTACAAAACATTAATTTACTATTTGCTTTAATTTCAGCTTTTGATACGATATGAGTACATTGTGTAAAGGTGAGGTGTATTTTATTGATATATCCGTATAAAGGTAAACAACCTACTATTGATGATTCTGTTTTCATTGCTGACTACGCCGTTGTCACAGGCGACGTCACGATTGGTGCTGAGACATCCATTTGGTATAACGCAGTTATTCGTGGTGATGTTTCACCAACGATTATCGGCAAACGCGTAAGCATTCAAGATAATTGTTGCTTACATCAAAGCCCTAGCTTTCCACTCATTATTGAGGATGAGGTAACTGTCGGACACCAAGTAACCCTCCATAGTTGTACAATTCGCAATAATGCATTAATTGGTATGGGTTCTATTATATTAGATGGCGCGGAAATTGGCGAAGGTGCTTTTATTGGCGCAGGCAGTTTAGTGCCCCCTGGCAAGGTAATACCACCAAATACATTAGCACTTGGCAGACCTGCTAAAGTTGTGCGCGAACTTAACGACGAGGACAAAAAAGATATGGCACGCATCGTACGAGAGTATGTCGAAAAGGGTAGCTACTACAAAGCAATGCAAAAATAAAAAAGAGCTGTTTTCAATGCTCGATAAATTATCAGAACATTGAAAACAGCGTTATCTTACAGACCAGCTTTTTGCTTTAACTGCTCAGCAATTGTTGTATCTTCCCACGGAAGAGCAACATCAGTACGACCAAAATGTCCGTATGCTGCGGTTTGTTTATAAATTGGACGACGTAAGTCTAGCATTTCAATAATACCTGCTGGGCGTAAGTCAAATAATTCACGCACCCAAGTTACTAAATCGCTTTCCGAAACTTTGCCTGTCCCAAATGTATCGACTGCAATTGACACGGGCTGTGCAACACCAATTGCATAAGCAAGTTGCACTTCTGCGCGGTCAGCAAGGCCAGCAGCGACAATATTTTTAGCTACGTAACGTGCTGCATAAGCTGCAGAACGGTCTACTTTAGTGGCATCCTTACCAGAGAAAGCACCACCACCGTGACGTGCATAACCACCGTACGTATCTACAATGATTTTGCGACCTGTTAAACCAGCGTCACCTTTTGGTCCGCCAATAACAAAGCGACCTGTTGGATTAATGAAGTATTTAGTCGCGTCATCTAATAAAGCTGCATCTACGATTGGTGCAATGACTACACGTTTAATATCTTCTTGGATTTGCTCTAATGTAATAGCTTCATCATGTTGTGTTGAAATAACAATCGTATCCACACGTACTGGATTATTATTTTCGTCATATTCAACAGTAACTTGTGTTTTGCCATCAGGACGTAAATAACCTAGCTCGCCTGATTTACGCACTGCTGTTAAACGGTGTGCAAGTTTGTGTGCTAAGCTAATTGGTAGAGGCATAAGCTCTGGTGTTTCGTTACATGCGTAACCAAACATTAATCCTTGGTCACCTGCACCAATAGCTTCGATTGCTGCGTCTGTCATTGTACCTTCACGTGCTTCTAATGCTTGGTCAACACCTTGTGCAATATCAGGTGATTGCTCGCCAATAGCTGTTAGGACAGCAAGGTTTTCGGCATCAAAGCCATATTTACCGCGTGTATAGCCAATTTCTTCGACTGTGGCGCGTACAACACCTTGAATATCTACGTACGTTGAAGTTGTAATTTCACCAGCTACAAGAACAAGCCCTGTAGTTACTGTTGTTTCGCATGCTACACGAGCACTTGGATCTTTCGCTAAAATAGCGTCTAAAATGGCATCTGAAATTTGGTCACAGATTTTATCCGGATGACCTTCTGTTACACTCTCAGATGTAAAAAGACGTCGGTTTGTCATTAAAATTTCCTCCTAGTATGTTTGCGCAATTTACGCATTGATACGGTACTCTTCCCATGTTAGTTCGTAGTGAACAACAAAGCCGTTAGTTGCTTTTAACACAAGGATTACAGAAAGGTACTTTAATAAGGAAAATGGGAGTACATAACTTATTAAATATCGAAGAAACAAAAAAACCCTTCGCTCACATTAACTTGCGTGAGGAAAGGAGTTGACGTTTTGTATCCTTTCACTCTTATCGTTCAAGGGTAGTCCCCTTGCATTCAGGTTAAGCACCAACACCTTATATAAAAATATAATGCAGGTTGCCGGGTTTCATAGGGCCTGACCCTCCACCAGCTCGGGATAAGAGTATCCGTTCGCCATCAATGTTACGTAATGCGCTCAGCAATGTCAAATATTTTTTGTCCATTTTGCGAAAGTATGAATATTTTTCACATGCTTTTCGCATAATTAGTATAGATTATTAAATCAAATGTGTTATACTAATTTTGAAATTAGGAAACTCTCCCCAAACTATTTTGGGAATACGATAAAAAAGGATGGTATGTAAGCGATGAATTCAGTAGATATCCATAACGAACTGAAGGAATTATTAAGCGGTAGCAATATTCAAGATCAACTTTCTGTAGCACAACTTGTTGAGAAATCAACAGCTCGTGGTGAAGCTAAACTATCAGCTGACGGAGCAGTTTGTGCTGAAACAGGCAAATATACAGGCCGTTCACCTAAAGATAAATATATGGTTGAAGAAGAAGGCTCTAAGGATAAAATTGACTGGGGTAAAGTTAACCGTCCGATTTCTGCAGAGGTATTCGATAAATTATACACTAAAGTAGTGAACTATTTAAAAGCTAAAGACGAAGTTTTCGTATTTAATGGCTTTGCTGGTGCTGATAAAGATAGCCGCCTAAGCATTAAAGTAGTAAACGAATATGCTTGGCATAACCTTTTCTGCCACCAATTATTCATTCGCCCTACTGCAAACGAATTAGCAGCACATGTTGCTGACTTTACAATCGTTTCTGCGCCAACATTCCATGCTAACCCTGAGATTGATGGTACAAACTCTGAAACATTCATTATTGTTTCATTAGAAAAGAAAATCATTTTAATCGGTGGTACAGAGTACGCTGGCGAAATGAAAAAATCAATTTTCGGTATCATGAACTACTTATTACCAGAGCAAGGCATTTTACCAATGCACTGTTCAGCTAACGTAGGTGAAGCTGGCGACGTTGCTTTATTCTTCGGCCTATCAGGTACAGGTAAAACAACTTTATCTGCTGATGCTGACCGTAAATTAATTGGTGATGATGAGCATGGCTGGTCTGACAACGGTGTATTTAACATCGAAGGCGGCTGCTACGCAAAAACAATCAACCTTTCAGCAGAAAAAGAACCAGAAATTTATAATGCTATCCGCTTCGGTTCAGTATTAGAAAACGTAGTAATCGATCCCAAAACACGCATCGCTGATTACGATGATGGCTCTTTAACAGAAAACACTCGTGTAGCGTACCCAATTCACTACATTGACAATATCGTAACACCATCGGTTGCAGGTCACCCGAAAACAATCGTCTTCTTAACAGCTGACGCATTCGGCGTATTACCTCCAATCTCAAAATTAACAAAAGAGCAAGCAATGTACCACTTCTTAAGTGGCTTTACATCTAAATTAGCAGGTACTGAGCGTGGCGTAACTGAGCCAGAACCAGTATTCTCTACATGCTTCGGCTCTCCATTCCTTCCACTTCCTGCAACAGTGTATGCAGAAATGTTAGGCGAAAAAATCGACCAACACGGTGCTCAAGTATTCCTAGTTAATACTGGCTGGACTGGTGGCGAATACGGTACTGGTAGCCGTATGAAACTTTCTTACACACGTACAATGGTACGCGCTGCAATCGACGGCAAATTAAATGACGTTGAAACAACACAAGACGCTGTATTTGGTTTAAATATTCCAACTTCAGTTGAAGGTGTACCATCAGAAGTATTAAACCCACGCGATGCTTGGGCAGATACAGCTGCATACGACGAAAAAGCTGCTCACCTTGCAGGTCTTTTCAAAGAAAACTTCACAAAATTTGCTGATGTGTCAGACGCTATTGCTAAAAAAGGCGGACCATTAGCGTAATATACAAAAAGCTAGGACACGATGTCCTAGCTTTTTTGTTATTCATTTGTTTGTGCAGCTGCAGGTGCTAGTAAAGCTGTAGCAGCTACCGCAATAATAATTGTTGTCGTCATAAATAAAAACTTCTTCATACGCTCCCCTCCTTCATCCATTCACTTAATGCTCGTACAACTTCACGATTTTCCTTCGGTGGAAAAGCATGCGCAAACTTTGGGTAATACCATGTATCTGCACGTCCCTTAGCAGCAGAGGCTAATTGCTCAGCATGTTTGAATGATACATGCTCATCACGCTCTCCGTGAATAATAAGTATGCGCGCTTTAATATTTTTTACGCGCTCAAGCGGTGTGCGCATGGCATAAGCCTCTGGCACTTTTGTTGGTGTGCCACCAATAACACGCTTCATCATACGACGCATGTCTAGGCGCTCTTGATAGGTCAATGCAATATTTGTCATACCTGCCCAGCTCACAACAGCACAGATATCATCGCGTAAAATAGCTGTCCATAAGGCCATTGCGCCACCTCGTGAAAAACCAATCACATAAACATTAGCTGTCATAAACTTACGTAGTACCGTTACACCATGAACAGCGTCAAAGCGGTCAACGCCTACAAATTCATCGCGCCCTCCGCCCCCACGATTGCCACGGTAGTAAGGAGCAAACACGACAAAGCCTTGTTGTGCATATTGTACAATACGAGCAGGGCGCACCATACCGATACGTTGCATCCCTCCACGTAAATATAACAAGCCATCTGCTGTCGGTTCACGCGGTATACCTAACAAACCCTTTACACGTGTACGCTCAGACCAATACGTAATTTCATATAACTCAACTGTATCACTAGGCGAAGGACATGAGCGCATCGCAATAATATCACCATTATTCATAGTGTACGCGCTCGCTCAATAATTTTTTGCATTCCCTCATCGCGCATATAAAAGCTGAGTTTAGGTTGCTCAAAAATTTCTTGCTCAGTCAGCCAATGCTTGCCAATAGTTTCGTCATCATAAGGCACTGGCCCCTCGCTCACTACTTGAGCAATAAAAACTGTTTTACAAAATGGTTTAGCATCTTGGACTTCATAGTAAGCAAACCACTGTGGTGGTGTAATTACGACACCTGTTTCTTCTAATACTTCGCGTTTAGCGGCTTGCTCGATAGTTTCGCCTTGCTCTACCTTACCTCCAGGAAACTCTACGCCACGGCGTTTGTGTACGGTGCACAGCCATTTGTCACGTTGCTTTACGAGCACTAAAACATGCCCACAGTGAGTTGTTGGTCGTTGATTAAAATATAAATCTACTCGCAAACCATTCATATCTGTAAATGTATACATCCTGCACCTCCTCCTTAGTAGTTTACCACCTTTGTCGAAATTCATTCACTTCATTAACCCTACACTATCTCTTATAATAGAGGTAGATGAGGAGTGAAAAAAACATGGGTGTACCTACAGCTATTATTATTATGATTGCCATGATTATGTTTATCTTCGCAATGGCAGCTATTATTATTATTAAAAAGAAAAAAGTATCGTTAAAACAAACCGTTGATGAAACACCAGTGCAAAAAGCGTACTCTAAAGATGATGTGCGCTAATGAAGCATGTTTTCATTTGGCTTATTAACGTGTACCGCAACTACATATCGCCAATGACACCGCCCACATGTCGCTTCCATCCTACGTGCTCAGCTTACGGGCTTGAAGCATTTGAAAAGCATGGTGCAATAAAAGGGCTTTATTTAACGATTACACGGATTTTAAAATGCCACCCCTTCCATCCTGGTGGCTTTGATCCTGTGCCAGAAAAAAAACCTTCGAACAAATAATTGCTGTCGAAGGTTTTTTTGTACTTGTTTTTTATAAATAAGTACGTTACAATACAAAACGTAATGATTACTATTAAGAGGTGAGCAAAGATGAAAAAAATCGTCTCGCTACTTCTCCTAGCAACCGTAGCTTTATTAGCTGCTTGTAGTGCTAAGAGTGATGAGGGCGCAACTAAAGAAAAACTCAATGTCTATACAACCGTTTATCCCCTAACCTATTTTACCGAGCGTATTGCAGGTGATGCGGTTACTGTACAATCTATTTATCCACCAGGTGCTAATGAGCATACGTTTGAGCCAACACAAAAGGATATGATGAAACTTGCTGAGGCAGATGTATTCTTTTATATTGGCTTAGGACTTGAGTCATTTGTGGATAAAGCACAAAAAACACTAGCTAAAAGTGATAATATTACTTTTGTAGCAACAGCTGATCAAGTACCTCATGAGTTACTTGATGTAAGCACAGGGCATGTGCATGCTGAGGAAGACGAACACGGACATGATCATGAGCATGAAGGGCATGACCATGGACACGAAGGCGAAGAAGTAGATGCACATGTATGGTTATCACCACAAATTAGCCAACAGCTTGCAAAAGAAATCTTAACAACATTAGTCGCAAAAATGCCTGAGCAAGAGCAAGCCTTTACAAAAAACTATGACGCACTTGTAAAAGAACTCGATGCACTCGATGCTGATTACCGTAACGCGCTGAAAGATGTTAAACAACATACCTTCTTTGTATCCCATGCAGCTTTTGGTTATATTGCAGGTAATTATGGTTTACATCAAGTACCGATTGCTGGCTTAAATTCACAAAGTGAGCCTTCTCAAAAAGCTTTAATGCAAATCGTTAAAAAAGCAAAAGATGAAAAAATCTCAACAATTTTCTTTGAGCAAAATGTTTCGTCAAAATTAACAGAAGTTATCCAAAAAGAAGTTGGTGCTGAAGCTGCTGTGTTGCACAATTTAAGTGTGTTAACAACAGACGACATCGCCAATAAGGAAGACTACTTTACATTGATGCAAAAAAATAAAGAAGCATTGCAAA
Source organism: Lysinibacillus sp. BF-4 (assembly GCF_000743635.1). Lineage (NCBI taxonomy): Bacteria > Bacillati > Bacillota > Bacilli > Caryophanales > Bacillaceae > Lysinibacillus > Lysinibacillus sp. BF-4. The sequence continues at coordinate 109,789 of NZ_JPUW01000002.1, forward strand.
AAGCATTGCAATAACTTGTACGAGCACACTTAATTAAGCGTGCTCGTTTTTTAATTGGCAATATAGGGGTATAGCATTACTACAAGCTTTTTGAAACCTATTAGGCAACTAAACAGTATAAAAGAAGTCTTACTCTATGACAAAGGAGGTAATCCCTATGAAAAAATGGTTAGCTTTAGCTACACTTCCACTCGCATATACAGTAGGTGCAACGCTGTATGCGCGCATGAAAAAGCCCAGTCGCATTACACGTAGCTTAGCCTCACCTAACACAGTATATCTCACCTTTGATGATGGTCCTAACCCTTACTACACACCGCAACTGTTAGACCTTTTAAAACGCTACGATGCAAAGGCAACGTTTTTTGTGGTAGGTGAGTTAGCACAAAAATACCCTCATTTACTACGTCGTATGCATAAAGAAGGTCACGCGATTGGTATCCATCATTACGCGCATAAATCAGCATGGCAATTAACACCACATCAACTACAGCAGCAAATTGAGCAAACGCTACGCATTATTTATGCTATTACAGGTGTACGTACACATCTTTATCGCCCACCTTGGGGACATTTTAATGCCGCTACGATGCATATTGCAAAGCATGATTATGTTGTATTATGGTCACATATTTTTAAAGACTGGAAGGCCACACATAACAACTTACATTTATTAAAGCACCCTATTGCAGATGGCTCTATTTTATTGTTGCATGACAATGGTGACACGAAAGGCGCGGATAGTACAGCACCTTCAGTAATGCTTAAAGCCCTTGAAGGATTTTTAGCAACAGCCACTCAACAATTTTTAGCACTGCCTGGTGAAGACAATGAGTGTTGATTATATTATTCATGCCTTTGCTACTTACGGCTATATTATTATTTTTATTTGTGCCTTCTTTGGCATTATTGGTATACCCGCACCAGAAGAATCATTGCTCGTTATTATTGGCATGGCGTGCGTACATCACACCATGAATTTTATGCAAGCAAGTCTTGTAGCCATTGCAGGTACTGTTGTTGGTATGGTCGTAGGTTATGTATTAGGTAAATATTTAGGGCTTCCTATTATGGCGCGCTGGGGCAAGTTTGTTGGCTTTACTATGGCACGCTGGGAAAAGGTTGAGCACAAATATACAAAACGTAGTCGCCTTGCCATTATGGGTGGCTTTTACTTACCAGGTATCCGTCAAATTAGCCCGTATGTCGCAGGTGTCGCCAAATTAAAATTTCCGTTCTTTTTCTTTTATGCTGTGCTTGGCGCTATTTTATGGGTAGTGCCCTATTTAGGCGCTGGCTACTTAATCGGTAGTAAATTTGCAATCCCGCCAGTTTATATATCCTCAATCGGCTTTGTATTATTTGGTTTATTTGTGCTACATCTCATTATTCAATTTATTAAAAACAAGCTGAAAGGGGCAAACGCCAAATGAAAATTTTATTACTGCCATTATTCCGATTTCCTACAGGGCATACTAAAGCTGCCGAAGCGATAGAAGATGCCATTTTACGTGTTTACCCTACTGCCACAATTGATATGGTTGATTTGCTTAGCTATACCAATCCCGTATTAGAAAAAGGCGTTGGCTCTTTTTATATTAAGTGGATTCAATCTTCACCTAAAACTTATCAATTTATGTATGGCAAGCTCGTTAACCGCAAATCTACAAAAGAAAAAAACGACGAGCTACCTGTAATTTCTAAAGTTTTTCAAAAAAAGATGAAGCAACTCGTCACTAAACACGCACCTGATATTATTATTTGTACACATGCCTTCCCTTCGAGCATTTTAGGGATTTTAAAACGTGAAGGGCATTTTAGTAACATCCCCGTCATTAATGCTTATACTGACTTTTTTATGAATGATGTTTGGGCAAAGCAAACAAGTGAGTTTCACTTTGTACCACATCAAGAGGCAAAACAAAAACTCATTACCAGCTACCATCACCCAGCTGACAATATCTTTGTAACAGGTATACCTGTACATGCGGGTATTACTAAAACAAAAGCTACACCTTCTCAACCAAATATTTTACTTGCTGGTGGCAATATTGGCTTTTTAGATGTTGATGACTTAATTGAACTAACAAACCGTATGCCTGATACAACTTTTACCGTGCTATGTGGTAATAATAAAAAATTATTTGCTAAAGTTGATGGCGCTAATAACCAACGCTTAATTGCTCAAGGCTATATTACAGAACGCGCTGAAATGAATGCACTCTATGAAAACACCTCAGCCATCGTAACAAAACCAGGTGGTGTTACAATGGCTGAGGTGATGCGTAAACGTATCCCAATTTTTATTGACCATTTCCTACCTGGTCCAGAAGAAGAAAACTTTCACTACTTAAATGCACGCGGTATTGTGCGTAAGCTAAACGAACAATCATTAGATGAGTTAACAGACCAATCAATTATTGCTACAATGGCACACAATATTACAAACTATGAGCAAGAGATTGATTTTACATTAGAGCAAGCATTAAGTGCTGTGTTTGAAAGCATCGCGATACACGAATAAATGAAAGAGCCCCGCTACTTTAAGCAGGACTCTTGTTTTATTCAGATTGATTTAATTTACGTCTCAATAATTTATTAGCACCATTACGTGGTAACGCGTCCACGAAGTAAATTTGCTTTGGTACTTTATAAGCAGCAAGTTGCGCTGTACAATGCTCACGTAATTGTTCGGCAGTAACTGCTTCCTTTGTTACCACATAGGCAACAGGCACACTCCCCCACTTATCATCTGTAACACCGCAAACACCCGCTTCATGTACGGCAGCATGCGCATGCAAGACATTTTCGATTTCAGCTGGGTAAATATTTTCTCCACCTGAAATAATTAAGTCCGAACGACGGTCAACAACATATAAAAAGCCTTCTTCATCAAAGTAACCGATATCACCCGTGTACAACCAACCGTCACTAGTCGCAGACAGTTCGTTAAAGCGCCCAACATAGCCAGGCGTAATATGCGGCCCTTTAATACAAATTTCTCCATGCTCATAGGCAGCCGTTGCACCATCAATACGAATGGTATTAAAAAATAATGCCTTACCTGAAGAACCTAGTTTACTAAGCGCATACTCTGGCGCAAGCGTTGCCGTTTGCGAGGCGGTTTCGGTCATACCATACGTTTGTGCTACAGCTAAGCCCAATACATTTGCCTTAGTTAAATACGCCTCTGGTATTGCGCCTCCACCCGCTAGCATTAGTTTAAAACTCGGTGGCACATCAATGTTTTGCTCTGTCATTTGCTGAAGGATTTGTTGTAAAGTAAAAGCTACGACTGACATATGCGTCACACGCCCCTGCACAATCGCCTCTACTACTTTAATGACATCAAATTTTTCGTATAATACAACCTCATTGCCATAAATGACAGCACGCATTAAAATCGACAAACCACTAATATGAAAAATAGGCATTGTGCATAGCCAAACATCTGTTGGCGAAACGCCCACATTTAATGCAGCGGCTAAGGCACTTGCTTGATGATTGCCATACGTTTGACGCACGCCCTTAGGTGAGCCTGTTGTGCCTGAAGTATACATAATGGATAAGGTAGCTTTCTCTTGCCACTGCTCATCAAGTAATACACGACTTGGCGCTAATGCGCGTACATCTTCCAATAATACATAGGTCGTGTTTACCTTATCACGATCACAGCGCGCTACAATTACATGATCTACTTCGGCATCTGTAATTTGATACGCTAGCTCTGTTGCTGAAAGACGGCGATTTAGCATTACCATTTCGCATTGTAATAGCATACAAGCATAAATCGTAATAACAAGCTCGTCTGTACTTGGGGCAAGTATCGCCACTCGTTCTCCTTTTTTAATGGTAGCTGTAGTTAATTGACGCGCACGATGTTTGGCTGCGTCCACTAACTCATACCAGCTATAGGTTGTTTCTTTATATGTGAGCGCCGCACGCTCTGGTGTTAAGTAAGCACGTTGCAGTAACCAGTTTTGCATAAGCTATCACCCTCCTGCTTTTATTGTATAAAAAAAACTCCGTTTCGTCATCGAAACGGAGTTTGTTACATCAAGGGAAACGTGGGAATTGACCGAAGTCAGGTTCACGTTTTTCTTTAAAGGCATCGCGACCTTCTTTAGCTTCATCAGTTGTGTAGTAAAGAAGCGTAGCGTCACCAGCCATTTGTTGAAGACCAGCAAGGCCATCTGTATCAGCATTCATTGCAGCTTTTAAGAAGCGTAATGCTGTTGGTGACATTTGTAGCATTTCATTACACCATTGTACCGTTTCGTCCTCTAATTGAGCGTAAGGTACAACTGTGTTAACTAAGCCCATGTCTAATGCTTGTTGCGCGTCATATTGACGGCATAAGTACCAGATTTCACGTGCTTTTTTATGACCGATAATACGTGCTAAGTAGCCTGAACCATAGCCCGCATCAAATGAGCCAACTTTTGGTCCTGTTTGACCAAAGCGTGCGTTATCCGCTGCGATGGTTAAATCACATACTACATGTAATACATGACCGCCACCAATAGCATAGCCTGCTACCATTGCTACAACTGGTTTAGGAATTACACGAATTAAACGTTGTAAATCTAAAACGTTTAAGCGAGGAATCTCATCGTCGCCCACATAACCGCCGTGACCGCGTACCTTTTGGTCGCCGCCTGAGCAGAATGCTTTTTCGCCTTCACCTGTTAAAATAATAACACCAATGCGTTGGTCATCACGCGCGCGTGAAAATGCATCGATTAATTCCATAACCGTTTTTGGTCGGAATGCATTGCGTACTTCTGGACGATTAATCGTCACTTTAGCAATGCCGTTGTATAGCTCATATTTAATGTCTTCGTATTCACGAATTGTTTCCCATTGACGAGTCATACTAGTTTAGCCCCCTAAATTTGTTTTAAGTTGTTCCTTTACTATTGTAGCAAACTCAGCGGGATTTTCCACATGAATTGCATGACCTGCGCCGTTAACTACAATATGTTTTACCTTTGGGATGCACTCTGCCATATCCTGCGCAATTGCACAAAATTTTTGGTCAAGCGCTCCTGTAATTAAGGTCACGGGCATCGGCAAATTTTTTAAATTATGCCACTGTGAAGCTTGCGCACCTGTTCCTACCGAGCGCAAGCTTAAAGCAAGCCCCTCCTCTGTTTGCGAAAGCCGCTCCTCACGAATGATTTGCTGTACTTCTACTGGTAAATCTCGTTGCGTCGCAAAAAGAGGAATGTCTTGCCAGAAATCCACAAAGGCCTCAATGCCCTCTGCTTCAATTTTACAAGCCAGTGCCTCGTCCTTACTACGACGCTCAGCACGTTCACTTGCACGCTTCAAACCTGGTGAAGCACTCTCTAATAAAAGGTGTGTTACTTTATGGGGATATTTTGCCGCATAACTTAGCGCCGTGCGTCCACCCATAGAGTAGCCGAGTAGCGCAAATTCGTCAAAACCTGCGAGCACACGGTCAATGGCATCAATTTGTTCGTCCATTGTGTAACTATCTTCTACTTGTGAAGAACCGTGCCCAAATAAATCAAACACAATGACATGCACATCTGGCAAAAGATCAGCTAGCTCATGCCATGTTGACTGTGTACCTGTAAAGCCATGTAAGCATACTAAATTCATTGAATCGCCTCAGCAATTTGAGCCCAAAGCTTACGATGCGCAGCTACATTATCTGCACGGTTAGTCATTACCTCAACAATACGTAAGCCTTTATTATCATGCCAGTCTAATGTATTAATTTCGTCGTAGACAACACGGTCATATTGCATCCCGTACATACGCGCAAAATCCGTAAAGGTTAGCGCAGTTGGCGTGCCAAATAAATCCTCATAATGTGTGGCTACCTTTGCCTGCGGTAAATAAGAGAAGATGCCACCACCATCATTATTCATAACAATTGTTGTAAGTTGAGCTTGTTGATAGCGCGTAGCAATAAAGCCATTGCTATCATGTAAAAAGGCAAGGTCGCCAATTAATACATACATTGGGCGGCTCGTTGTTGCTGATACGCCTAATGCTGTCGAAATAATACCATCAATGCCATTAGCTCCTCGATTCGCAAAAATACGTACATCCTTAGTCGTTGCTAAAAAGAATGTATCAATATCTCGAATGGGCATGCTATTGCTAACAAAAATATCACAGCCATTAGGTAAGCTATGCAAAATTTTAGCTACTGCTGCTCCTTCATCCTCTGCATCATAAGCTTTAATGCAGTTGCTTGCTATCTCATGTGCCTGCTGCCATTTTGTCAAATAGGCTACATCATGTTCATTTTCTTTAACAGGAAGCAACGTCAACCAGTCCGTAAGCTCTGCACGTAGTAAATGTGTACAAGCTGCACTTGAATCTCTAAAACGTGGCGACTCGTCAATCACAATATAATGCGCTGGCATACTTTGTGCTAAAAAGTTCGTTAAAAATTTTGAGATTGGTTGTGCACCAAAACGCACAACCGTTTCTGGCATGACTGTTTGTTTAAATGCTGTATCTTTGAGTAAAGCATCATATGTCGTAATGACATAATCTTCACAATCACTTGGTACTGCCGCTCGCATATTAGAGAGTGCTTCAATGAGTACAGGCCACTGTAACGCACGTACAAATGACCATAAAAAATCAATATTCGTGCCAAGTGGTAGCTCTCCAATAACTAGTAGCCCCTTCTTCGTTTCGCGCAGTAATGTCGAAAAATGATGCTGTGCTTCTGCTGTTGGCACTAGCTCACTTGAAAAAGTTTCTGTAAAATCGCTATACAATGCCACATCCTCAAGCTCAATTAATAAAGGCTCTCTAAATGGTACATTAATATGCACAGGGCCATACGGTACTGCCATTGCTGTTGTAATCGCGCGCACGGTATGGCGTTCAATAAATGGTAACGTTTGCGGTGCAGCATCTGGAATTGGAAAATCAACACTCCACTTCACATGCTCACCGTATAGGTTTGGCTGATGAATAGTTTGCGGTGCACCTACTTCACGTAGCTCATGTGGACGATCTGCCGTTAGCACGATTAAAGGTACGCGTGCATAATTTGCCTCCACAATTGCAGGGAAATAATTAGCTGCCGCTGTACCTGATGTACAAACAAGTACTACTGGCTTAGCTTGTGCTTTTGCTAACCCTAATGCAAAAAACGCGGCTGAGCGCTCATCTACTTGGCGGTACACATTAATACTAGGTGTTGCCGCAAATGCATAGGCAAGTGGTGTTGAGCGTGAGCCAGGGCTAATAACAACATCTACAATATCGTGATTAACTAGTGTGGCTACAATTTTATACACATACTGTGACAAAACTGTTTTTTCATTCATAAATTTCGCCTCCTAATGCACGTAACATCGGTCTAAATTTCACAAGTGTTTCCTCGTATTCGGCTTGTGGTTCGGAGTCAGCTACAATACCGCCACCTGCGTACAAGTAAGCTTTATTGCCTTTAGTCATAGCACAACGTAATGCTACTGCAAACTCACCATCACCAGCAATATCAAGCCAGCCGATTGGTGACGCATACATTTCACGATTCATCGGTTCATACTCGCGTATAATTTCTAGCGCCTTTTCGCGCGGGACACCACCTAACGCAGGTGTAGGGTGCAAGTCCTTTGCTAATTGTAAAATCGTTGTCCCCTCTTTTAATGCCCCCTCGATTGGTGTATATAAGTGCTGAATATCACGGCTCTTTAATAAGCTAGGGCCCTCAGGTACTGTATATGTCTCACAGCTTTTAGCAAAGTTTTCGGCAATCATATCTACTACATACTGATGCTCGCCACCATTTTTTTCGTCCTGTAATAGACTTTCACCTAAACGTACATCTTCTTCCGATGTACTGCCTCGTTTAATTGAGCCAGCTACACAGGAGGAGTAAGCATGGTGTGACTTAACCATCACTAAGCGCTCAGGAGTTGCCCCTGTAAAAAATAAATCTTCAGCCTCAAAACCAAAGACGTAGCTTGTCGGTTGCTCAGTTAATAGATCCTTTAGCAATTGTACAGGTTGTAGTTCCTGTTCAAACTCTAACGCTAATGTACGCGCAATAACAACTTTGTCTGCCTCACCTTGCTGAATACGAGCAGTAACATTCGCAATAGATTGAAGGTAGGCTTCTTTTTGCGGCTCACTATACGTTAGCATCTTCGGCTTCTCTGCTGTAACATGCATAGTTTTAGCCGTTTTTATTAGCGCTTGTAGCTCTTTACGTAGCGCGTGCATATGCTCGGCTGTTACATCGCCTACACAATGTGCACTTGCATAAGTTTTACCACTCTTTTGTACCAATTGAAATTTCGCAACTACAAATAATGCTTGTGGGAAATCGCCCCATTCGCTCACTTTGTCATTGCTCGGATCAAACGTTACGCCGCCAAATAATAAAGGCGGTTGTGCCGTGGCTGTGTGGTGCTGTGTTGCTTGTTGCCATTGTTGTTCAATATCTGTAAATCGTGCTGTCGTTGACGCTGTTAATCGCAGTGCATGCCCTACGCCAGCAATTGTATTAGTTGTATCATGGTCACGCCAAAAATAACGCGTACCTTTATATGCTTCTCCCGCCATAAAAAATTGTAGCGGTGTCACACCCTCTACCTCAATCGTTGTGACATGGAACGAATGTTGTTGCATGAAAGTCCCTCCGTAATTCCTTAAATCTTTCAATCTAAATCTAAGTAAAACCTAACGTTCTCGTGTTAAACTGTCCTCTAGTATCATATCATTTTTTAGTTAATAAAAGCAGTAATATGCGATGTCACTATTCATTTTGTGCAACTTCATATAAAATAGAAGAATGATATTATTTTTAAGGAGAGAGTCATGTTATGACAAAAGTTATTGAAGCGGATAGGGGATTTAGTGTTTGGTGGCATTTAACGCGCCCGCACACACTTACCGCATCGTTTGTGCCTGTATTTTTAGGTACTGCTATGGCGCTGGCACTTGATCACGCGCTAATTAAATTTGGGTTATTTTTTGCCATGCTTATTGCAAGTATGCTCATTCAAGCAGCTACTAATATGTTTAATGAGTATTACGATTATAAATTGGGACTCGACACAAAAGACTCTGTCGGCATTGGCGGCACAATCGTGCGTCATGGTGTATCCCCTCGTACAATTATGATGATCGCGCTTAGCTTTTATGGGATTGCTTTACTGCTAGGCATTTATATTTGTTATATGTCTTCATGGTGGTTAGCGCTTATCGGTTTAGTATGTATGTTAATTGGCTTCCTGTATACAGGCGGTCCTTACCCTATTGCTTACTCTCCTTTTGGTGAGCTTGTTTCAGGCGCTGTCATGGGAATGGGCATTGTATTAATTGCTTATTATATCCAAACAGGTACAGTAACGATTGATGCTATTTTATTAGCTGTACCTAGTATGATTTTAGTTGGCGCGATTATGCTTTCTAATAATATTCGCGACATTGTTGGGGATACCGCAGGTGGTCGTAAAACTTTAGCTATTTTAGTTGGGCGCGACCGTGCAATCTCTGTACTTTCAGCCTTCTTTATTGTTTCGTATTTATGGATTATTTTATTAGTCGCTATTGATGGGATTACACCTTGGACATTACTTGTCATTTTAAGTGTGCCTAAGGCTTTACGTGCTATCGAAATCTTCCGTGATAAACAAGCACCACAGGAAGTTATGCCTGCTATGAAGTATACTGCACAAACTAATACATTCTTCGGCTTTTTACTTGCCATTGGTTTACTACTTGGTTATTTTGTTTAAATTAAAAGCGCCCGCTTATTTTTATAGCGGACGCTTTTTTCTATGCATAGTGTTGAATAGCCTCATAAAGTTTTTGAGTAGCTCCTTGTCCAGCTTGGCGGTCATAATATGCTATAAAACGTTCATCCGCTAAATAGCCCTCCACTAAGCCTTTATGCATTTTTGGCGTATATGTTACCCACGTAAATAACAGCCATTGTTTGTGTAAAGCTACTACATACGCTTCATCGACTGAAGGTTGTCGTAACGCTTCTATCAACAAAGCTTCTACAGCTTGCATTTCCTTATATTGCTCCTCTGTCATGTCTTGGTATTTTGTATAACTTGCCTTTATAGCTTCCTCTCCGTATTTTCTACGGCTTTCTACACCGTATAGTTGCTCTTGTTCAGCTAATTTCTCTTGTTTAAATGCCGCAAATTTTTGTTCATTGATCATCCTATTTTCTCCTAACGCATCGTCAATAACGTGCAATAATTTTTCTAAACGCTCATGTTCTTGCTGTAATGCTTTCCTTTGTTCATGAAATACTTGCTCACGACTTTGTGTCATTGCTTGTGCAACCTTGGCTAGCGGCATCTTCAATTCTCGGTAAAATAAAATCTGTTGCAAACGATCGACACTTTGTTGATTGTATAAACGATAGCCAGCTTCTGTATAATCTACTGGCTTTAACAATGCAATTTCATCATAATACCTCAATGTGCGTGTGCTAACGCCTGTCATCGCTGCTAATTCTTTAATAGTTAAGATGTAAATCTCCTCCTTAGCTTTACTATAAGCTTTGACGTAACGTTAAGGTCAATAAAAAACCAGCTAATATTTTAATTAGCTGGTTGGTAGGTAAGTGCTGCTAGACAAAGTGTCTTAGCCGCAATTAGCATCGCTCTTTCATCAATATCAAATTTAGGATGATGATGAGGGTATGTCGTGTCGCCTGGTGGCTTTGCACCTGTAAAAAAATAAGCACCTGGTATATGTTGCGTATAATAAGCAAAATCTTCACCACTCATATAAGGCTCACATACACTAACATCTGTAACTTCATCGATCAAAGCTGCTACCTGTAAAACATGAGTTGCCTCGTGCTCATGGTTAACTAATGCTGGATAGCCCTCGATATACGTATAATGATAACTAGCATCTGTCATTGCACAAACGCCTCGTAATACTTTATCAATTTCTTTTTTAATTTGCTGGCGTGTGTCTTCATCAAAAGTACGTACGGTTCCACCTAACACCGCACAATCTGCAATCACGTTAAAAGGATTTTCTGCTACGATATTACCAATTGAAACTACAGCTGGGTGTAAGGGATTTACACGTCGAGCAACAATTTGTTGAGCGTTGGTAATAAATTGAGCTGCAGTTAGCACAGCATCCTTTGTCAAGTGAGGCTCTGAACCATGACCACCACGTCCTTGAATTGTGATTTCAATACCATCAGCGGCAGCCATAATAGGCCCTGCTTTAGTTTTCACATGACCAAGTTCCTCTGTTGCCCAAATATGTGTGCCAAAAATGGCGTCTACTCCATCCAAGCAACCATCTTCAATCATTGCAATTGCGCCACCTGGTGAAATTTCTTCTGCAAATTGATGTATAAACACAATTGTACCTGCTATTTGCGCTTGGTACTTCGCAAGAACACGAGCTATTACTAATAAGGTCGCGGTATGTGCATCATGTCCACAAGCGTGCATAACACCTGGTATCTTCGAAGCAAAAGGTAAGCCTGTTTGTTCTTCAATCGCTAAAGCATCAAAATCAGCGCGTAACGCAATCGTCGGCCCTAGTTTATCGCCCTTCAATGTAGCAACGATACCATGCCCACCTACTTCAGTTCTTACTTCATGTGGTAAATCTTTATAATAATTCGCAATATATTGCGCAGTTTTTATTTCTTTATAAGACACTTCTGGGTACTGGTGTAAATATCGGCGTATATCAACCATTTCAGTAAAATGCGTTGCTAAATCTTCTAGTACTTGTTCATATTTCAACATGTCATAACGCTTCCCTTCAACTTTCAATTGATAGACAATTTACACTATTCTTTCATTATTGTCAATTTAATATTTCACA